>NZ_MVFZ01000027.1:0-60089 GCF_002042945.1 Citrobacter sp. A316 | reverse complement strand
GATATATCATACACTATATACATGTTTCATGGGGTCATCTCTACAGTATTTATGTTAATACTTGATCGCCTAGGAATTAATAACTTAAATGAAAGACTTTTGTTGCTGTTAGGCATCAACCTACCAATCATAATTATATCGTCTTATATTTTCTATATATTTATAGAAAAACCATTCATGCGAATTTCAAAAAAACTAATCTAGTATTCCTTCGCACTTACAGGCCGAACCAACTTGTTCGGCCTATCTCTCTTTGAACATATCAATTAAGATCATTCACTGGGAGCAGTAGGGAAAATGACATCAGGAGCATTTGATGTATCTACTTTGGTTAGGGCATAACGATAACGCTGCCACTCCTCAAGTTTTGGAATATCCAAATCAACTATGTACCCGCCAGCTTTAGCATCAGCTAAAGGCTGAATAACCGATGAAGCAAAATTTATCAAAAAATTTTTTCTCTGTTCGGCATTAACTATCTCTTGTTCTTTAGTTAAAGGAGGATTAATAATTGCCCTTGCTTCACTTCTGGTTATTAATACAAGTCCATCTTTGATGAATGAATCCTGCGTACCATAGGCATCATACGCGTATATAATATTATCTTTATCTTTGTAATACTTCATCATTGCTATCATTTTCATCTTAACTCCGTCCAGGCTTGTAATACAGTGGAAACACCGACAGCATCCACACGATAATTTGTGTTATTAGGAACAATGAAAAATGCTGTTGCTATAGATGTCTGTGAAGCCGTTGCCCCTCCGCCGTCATATTCTTTTCCGTCGACATAGGCATATAAATTAGCTGACGTACCGCCAGTAATTCGGACATACACTGCAATCGGAAAGCCTGTGGAATTGGTATACGTTACTCCTACACCTCGTGAAGTTCTTAAATCCTGTAGCGTCTGTCCTTTGCCAAGAGATGGGTAAGTCTGTATTGCAGTGGTTACAGCGGCCTGTGGCATGACCAAAGCATTTGATCCCCCCATTGAATTAACAAGCTGAACAAGACCGGCTATTGCGGTGGTTGCACCATCTGCGGTGTACTTTGTTTTAGCCAGATTGAAGGCATTCATAGCCGCGTCATAAGCTATTTTTACTGCGCCTGGCGTTGCTGCTTCCTCGTTACTTTCGTTCGTCACACCACCGTTTAAACGTACAAGTCCTTTCTGCGATGTTGTGGCATCTACAATACGAAGGTTTTGGAGAAACTTCGCCACATCTGGAATATCCGCGCCGTTTTGGCTTTTCTGCATCGCGCCGGTGATACGTGCATCATCACCCGCCGCAACAGTATTAGCAGTTGTACCGGTGTTTTTCGTCGAGCTGTCACCAAGTTTCAGATTCTGGCGAGCCAGTGCCGGATTAGGTAAATCGGCGAGATTGCGTTCTTTAGCCAGCCGCGCATTCGCATTATCCATTACGATCTTAACTGCCGCAGGGGTGCCCGAAGAGTACCAGCGTATCGAAGCGGATCAGAAGCAGACCGCAGCGGCGATGAAAGCCTGCATCAAGGAATACAACGCAACTCTGCCTGTACAGGTGAAAACCAGTGGTAGCCGTGATGCGTTGCTCGAGCAGTTAGCAATCATCAATCCTGACCTGGTGGCGCAGGAAGCGCAGAAGCCCGCGCAGTTGAAAGTGTCTGGTACCAAAGCAGATCTGATTCAGGCCGTGAAGTCTGTTAATCCGGAAGCCGCCTTCGCCGACGATCTGTTGGATGCGTGGCGCGAGAATCCGCATGGGAAAGTGCTGGTCACCCGCCAGCAACTGAGCACTGCACTGAGCATTCAGAAAGCCCTGCTCGAGCACCCGACCGCGGGCAAGTTGCTGACACACCCGAGCCGCGCCGTTGAGGTGAGCTACTTTGGATTTGACGACGAAACCGGACTCGAAGTTCGTGTGCGCCCGGATCTGGAAATCGACCTGGACGGCGTGCGCATCGGTGCCGACCTGAAAACCATCAGCATGTGGAACGTTAAGCAGGAAGGCCTGCGCGCCAAACTGCACCGGGAAATCATCGACCGTGACTACCATCTGAGCGCGGCTATGTATTGCGAGACCGCCGCACTGGACCAGTTCTTCTGGATTTTCGTCAACAAAGACGAGAACTACCACTGGATCGCCATCATCGAGGCATCCGCCGAACTGCTGGAACTGGGCATGCTTGAGTACCGCAAGGCGATGCGCGCCATCGCTACCGGCTTTGACACTGGCGAATGGCCAGCACCGATCACCGCTGATTACACCGACGAACTGAACGACTTCGACCTTCGCCGCCTTGAAGCGCTGCGTACTCAGGCATAAGGGGAATGAAGATGCAAAACACTAACGTAACTGTAGCTGACCAGAACGCGGTAATTAACTCCAACATGGCCCTGTTTGATTCCCAGTATCTGAACGCCATCAGCGCGTTTGCTCAAATTATGGCGCAGGGTGCTGCGACAGTCCCCAGACACCTGCAGGGAAATCAGGCTGACTGCATGGCAGTAGCAATGCAGGCGGCACAATGGCAGATGAATCCCTTTGCCGTAGCACAGAAAACGCACCTGATTAACGGCGTTCTCGGATACGAGGCGCAACTGGTAAATGCTGTGATTTCACGCAGCGGCGTGCTGGCAAGCCGCTTTGAATATGAGTGGTACGGGCCATGGGAAAAAGTAGTCGGGAAATTCCAGATTCGTAAAGGCGACAAAGGAGAATACCGTGTTCCTGGCTGGACCCTTGCTGACGAAACGGGCATTGGCATCATCATCCGCGCAACGCTGAAAGGTGAAGATCAACCGAGGGAACTTGACCTGCTACTGGCACAGGCCAGGACTCGTAATTCAACGCTTTGGGCTGACGACCCTCGCCAGCAGCTCGCTTATCTCGCCGTGAAACGTTGGGCGAGACTGTTCTGCCCGGATGTAATTCTCGGCGTGTATACCCCTGATGAACTGGATGATCGCCGTGAAGAGCGAGAAGTTAACCCTGCTCCGGCGCAACACGTTAGCCTGTCTGAAATTTCAGGTGACACCATAACAACCACGCAGAGCAAGCAGGAAAAATCAGGAAACATCGACTCACTGGCAGATGGTTTCCGCGAACGCATCGATGCCGCACAGGATGTTGATAGCGCCAAAGCACTACGCGCTGATATCGAAAGTGCGAAGGCCACACTGGGTTCAGCCCTGTTCACTGAGCTGAAGAACAAGGCGGTGAAACGTTATTACCTGGTTGATTCACGAAACAAGGTCGAAGCAGCGATCAACTCCCTACCTTCCCCGAATGAGCCTGGAGCATCAGACCGATTTGGGGAAGTTGAGCGAGTTCTTGCGGCGGCCAAACGTCACCTGGGCGATGAGCTGCACGATCAGTTCAGCATCACCCTGGCCGATATGAAACCGGAATACGTGGGCTAACAGATTTGGGAGGGTTCGCCCTCCCATTGAGGAGATGTAATGCGACTGATTAACCGTGCAAATCAGCAATCCCCGTTAGCGCGTCAGGCATGCGACATAGCACTGGCCACTCATGCAGAACGTTACGGCGACTATGGCCGCAGCAAGATGAAGGAGACATACACGGTGAGGGTTGAAGGTGTGAAGGTCTGGGTGGAAGTGGTGAACCGTAAGGCGAGCTACGTGGCCACAGCAATGACAGGTATGCGCCGGTTGCGCGCACTTCCGGGTCAGGTGAGTTGATAACGATATTTCATTAACAGTTTTCCGGCAGCTCTATAATGAGTTGCCAGATCCGGAGGTAGTATGGCCAAGCTTCTTAATCTGCAGGAATGGGCGAATTCAACTTACTCAACCCCGCCGTCTCTTTCAACACTTCGCCGCTGGGCGCGGGAGGGGCGCATTTACCCTGCTCCGGAACTTCACGGCAAAGAATATAAGGTTCAGCCTGACGCCATCTATGTGGATCCGAGCAAGAAGAACCTTCGTCCCAAATCAAAACGCTTATCACTGCCAACTGGCGGCACTCTACTGGAGAGACTGACTCATGGCGAAAAGGCCAGTACGTTACGACGCTAACCTGCCCCGTAACCTGACCTATCGTAAAAGAGACAGGCTTTATAGCTGGCGAAACCCGATTACCGGTCAAGAATTATCTCTTGGCCGCATCGACAGAAAGGACGCTATTTCTCAGGCCATCGAAGCCAATAACTACATCGAACAGAATTATCTTCCGTCAGCGCTGCTGGACCGCATAAAGGAAACACCAACATTTACGGTGAAAGCGTGGCTTGAGCGCTACGAAGTCATTCTTGAGCGAAGAGAATTGAAGCCCAATACGATGAAGGTCAGGCGCAACCAGATCGCCACTATCAGTGATGAATTCGGACGTATGCCGCTATCGGCGGTCAGCACGAAGGATGTATCTACTTTTCTTGAGAGTTACATAATCTGTGATAAGAAGAGCATGGCCTCCGGCCTGCGTTCGGTGTTGTTGGATATTTTCAGGGAGGCGATCGTCGAGGGACATATTGAAAGGAACCCGGCAGAGCCGACAAGAACGCCGACGCCCAAAGTGAAACGTGAGCGTCTTTTGCTCGAGCAGTTTGAAATAATAAGGGATGCCGCAACCGCCCATTCCGAATGGGCTGCAAATGCATGTGACCTGGCACTTGTCACCGGGCAGAGAAGAGAGGACGTATCGTTGTTCAGATTCAGCGATATCAGGGATGGAAGGTTGTTTGTCACGCAGGAAAAGACAGGTCACAAATTGGCGTTGCCACTTGATTTGCGACTGGACTCTGCTGATTTGCTATTGCAGGATGTTATCGATCGTTGCAGGAAAAACAATCCGTCAGACTTCATGCTGTATTCAGCGGTGAGACGTGGCGGAAGGAAGCCCGGTCCGTTAACTCCAGACGGAATTACCCAGGCATTTTCTGATATCAGAGATTCTACAGAGTTAAAGTTTGGTCCCAACCCTCCTCCTTTCCATGAGATCAGGTGCTTGGCGAGCAGACTGTATGAAAGGGAGCGCGGAGAGGATTTCGCACAGAGACTGCTGGGGCATAAAAATTTAACAATGACCAAAAAATACCTGGACGCACGCGGTGCAGAATATGTTATGGTTTAGACAGGATATGGAAATTTCGAGTGATTTTCGTGGGTTTTCGTGAAGGTACCGAAAAAACACAATGAAAACAAGCATATAAAAAGAGACCGAATACGATTCCTGTATTCGGTCCAGGGAAATGGCTCTTGGGAGAGAGCCGTGCGCTAAAAGTTGGCATTAATGCAGGCTAAGTTACCCTGCCATTTAAGAATAGATGACAGCGCCAGGTTTTCCAGTCCGCGACTAAAGTGGCCGGAAAAAAAGGACGTTTGTTACGCATCCAAACGCAAAAACCGCAAGTTCTCCTGCGAGATCCTTGCGGTTTTTTATTGGAAATCAGACTGCTACATCTGACAATTAGCAGAGCTTTTCAGCACGCTCTACAAACGGTGCCAGGCTCATTTTTTCGCCCGGTTTCGCCGGATCATCAATCTGGATAATCTCGATCGGCTTTGCCGTGGTTTTTCCGCTCTCCACCTGCTGTCTGGCAACATCATTCAACGGGTATTGCACCAGCGTACTGGGATTGATGACATACAGCGCGTTACCCGGACGGCAGGTCAGCATCACCTCTTCCCGATTAAATGCCCACTTATCTTTGCCAACCTCAAAACGGCTGACGGTAATGACCTGCGGCGCAGCCAGCGCGGCTCCGGAGCTTGCCAGGAGTAATAAAGAGATAATGATTTTTTTCATGCGTTTCGCCAGTCCATCAATCAGAAAGGTTCAAGGGTTGCAAACAGGCTGACAATCGCCAGCACAACGGCTCCTATACCCCATTCCAGCTTAGTCATCCAAATAAAATAGAGAGTCATGCCGCGGTTATCCTGCCGCATACGTGGTACCAGAACATACCGATTCACCAGCGCAATCGCCACCATTAGCATGACCAGGGCACCTTTTAACAAAAGCAGTCGCCCGTAAGCCATGTGCCAGGGAACAGAAAAACCGACAATAAACAGCGCATTCATAATACCGGTAAGTAAAACACCGATAACGAAAAGATGCCCATAGCGTGAAAAGCGCATCATAGTGCTGATGGCCTGTTCCCGCCAGCGACCTTGCGCCATTCGCATACAGTAAAGTACGGGAAGCAAACCACCGAACCAGGCGGCAGCGCATACCAAATGTAAGGCGTGGTTAACCTGCTGGATTGCGCCTGGGATACCGCTGTGCAGCGTCGCATGTCCGACGCCAGCCAGCAAAATAAACTGCGCTATGGTCAGCATTAACAGCAATCTCGGCATGCTGCGCGGCACCATGATGGTCACCACCAGCGTGACCAACGCGAGGATAATCTGCCATAGCCAGACGCCGCCAAATTGCGTTTGCAATACGGCGAGCCAAACATCAGTAGAGACAACGTCCCGCCAGCCTGAGCCCATTAACCCACCCTGAATCGCCAGCATCAGCGCCGCGCTGATAAAGCTCCACGTCGCAGCATGCCGTTGCAGACGTAAAAAACGACGCATCATTAAACGACGAACCGAAACGGGTGCCAGCCATGCGCCGTAAAGCGCACAGCCAAACACCAGCATCAAAGTGGTAAAATGAATAAACCGTAGTGCGACCCAGGTAAATGCCAGCATTGGTTATTTCACGCTAAAGGTATATTGCCCCTTCGTCTTGTGACCATCCACGGAGACAACGTGCCAGTCGACCGTATATTTTCCTGCTCTAAGCGTTTGAGCAAGCGGAACAATCAGCTGCGTTTTGTCCTGCTCGCTGCGAGATGCCTTGCCCGTTTTGATCTGTTCTTTGTTAGGACCGGTCAGCGTTGCACCGCTGAATCCCGGCTCTACGCCTTCAGAAAAATTCAGCGTCAACGCCTGAGGAGATGCCGCAACTTCAGCGTTAGCCGCCGGACTTTGTTTTGTGAGGTGGGCATGCGCCAATGCCGCAGGTGTTGCCAGAACGCTGGCGAGTACGATGAGCGCGTTGCGAAGCATAGATGCAGATGAAGCCATTTCAACTATTCCTTTTTGTTATGTCTAACCTGTAGAGAATAACCTTCTACAATGGTCGAGTCGAGAATCATCATTTCTGTCTTGCCATTAACGCATACTCTTAGTAACTTTGCGCGCCGAAAGACAGAGAAAAGGAGAAGCCCATGAACATCAATCTGGCCAAACTTGAGCAAGCGGAAATGGATAAGGTCAATGTCGATCTGGCTGCGGCGGGAGTGGCATTTAAGGAGCGATACAACATGCCCGTTGTTGCCGAAGTTGTTGAACGCGAACAGCCAGAACATTTACGCGACTGGTTCCGCGAAAGACTCATCGCGCACCGCCTGGCATCCGTTTCGCTTTCACGTTTACCTTACGAGCCTAAAGTTAAATAAAACTTATATTACGTTACGATTCCTTACATGACGCCTGCTACAGTATAAGCATATTCTTAATCCACAAATTAAGGATGGTTGTAGGCACTATGAAAAGGAAATCATTATGTCATACTGGAAAATCGCAGCAGCACAATACGAACCTCTTCACACTTCAGTTACCGAACATGTCGCGCATCACCTGCAATTCATTCATGCGGCAGCTCAATGCCAATGCGAATTGTTGGTCTTCCCTTCCCTCTCATTGTTGGGTTGTGTTGATGAGAATGACGCGCTTCCTGCCCCACCCGACGAAGCGCTGTTAGAACCTCTCGCACATGCCGCCGCGACTTATCGCATGACGATAATTGCGGGACTATCGGTAGAACATAACAACCGGTTCGTGAAAGGCATTGCGCTTTTCTCCCCCTGGATGACTTCACCATTAACCTTCCATCAGAGCCACGGGGCCTGTATTGCCAGACAGCGAAATGCCATCAGCGTTGTAGATAGCCAACCGGAAGGAATTGATATCGACCCGGCTTATTCGCTGTTCACCAGCTGCCAGTCAGTCAGTGAACCGGAACTGCTCTCCTCCACATCTCGCCTACAAAGTTTCTCACATAAATTCGCCATCGCGGTGTTAATGGCCAATGCGCGAGGAAGCAGTGCGTTATGGGATGAGCGAGGACGATTGATTGTTCGCGCAGGTAGCGGTTCATTGCTGTTAACCGGCCAACGCACACCGCGGGGTTGGCAAGGTGATATCATTCCATTACGCTAGTCGTTTCGGGTCAGGAGCATGGCATGTTGCGCATAATAGATACAGAAACCTGTGGTCTACAGGGAGGCATTGTTGAAATTGCTTCTGTCGACGTGGTTGACGGAAAAATAGTCAATCCCATGAGCCACCTGGTACGCCCTGACCGCCCCATCAGCCCACAGGCAATGGCCATCCATCGCATTACTGAAGCAATGGTGGCCGATAAGCCGTGGATTGAAGACGTCATCCCGCAGTATTACGGCAGCGAGTGGTACGTGGCGCACAATGCCAGCTTTGACCGCCGCGTGTTGCCCGACATGCCCGGGGAATGGATTTGCACTATGAAGCTCTCCCGTCGGTTGTGGCCGGGGATCAAATACAGCAACATGGCGTTGTATAAATCGCGCAAGCTGAGCGTCCAGACGCCAGCGGGTCTCCACCATCACCGTGCCCTGTACGACTGCTACATTACTGCGGCACTGCTGATCGACATCATGCAGACGTCAGGCTGGACAGCCGATCAAATGGCCGATATTACCGGCCGTCCCGCGTTACTCACTACTTTTACTTTTGGTAAGTATCGCGGAAAACCGGTATCAGAAGTGGCTGAACGCGATCCGGGCTATCTGCGCTGGTTATTTAATAACCTTGACAATATGAGCCCGGAACTGCGATTAACGCTAAAACACTATTTGGAACACGCCTGAGCAGGCAGTGTTCCCTGCGCCAGTCCAATCAAAAAAGCGTACTCAAGGGCCACGCCTTCGTAAGATTTATAACGCCCGGATTTACCGCCGTGTCCAGAATCCATATCCGTGCAAAGTAGCAGCAAACAATCGTCCGTTTTCAGCTCACGCAGTTTTGCCACCCATTTTGCCGGCTCCCAGTATTGCACCTGGGAATCGTGTAATCCCGTCGTGACCAACAGATGCGGATACGCCTGCGCGGTTACATTGTCATACGGACTGTAGCTTTTCATGTAAGCGTAATACTCTTCGTCTTGCGGATTACCCCACTCTTCAAACTCACCGGTCGTCAGAGGAATTGACTCATCCAGCATCGTAGTCACCACATCGACAAACGGTACCTGAGCGATAACACCATGAAAGAGTTCTGGGCGCTCATTAATGGCGACGCCCATTAACATGCCTCCTGCGCTTCCTCCCATGCCATAACATAACTCAGGCGCGCCATAGCCCATTTTTAGCAACGCATCACAGACGTCGAGGTAATCATTAAAGGTATTTTTCTTGTGCAGAAACTTACCGTCCTCGTACCACTGTTGTCCTAATTCACCACCGCCACGCACATGGGCAATGGCATAAACAAAGCCGCGATCCAGTAAGCTCAAACGGCTGCTGCTGAAATCGGCGTCCATGCTGGCGCCATATGAGCCATAGCCATAAACCAGTAACGGATTTTTTCCTTTCAGGAAATGCTTTTGATGATAAACCAGCGAAACCGGAACCTCGGTGCCATCACGTGCAGTTATCCATACGTGTTCGCTACGGTAATTCGCCGCTTCAAATCCGGGGACCTCCGTCTGCTTAAGTACACGACGTTCCCCGGTATCCATATCCAGTTCAAACAACGTGTCCGGGGTGGTCATGGAGGAATAGCCATAGCGCAGGCGCGATGTCTCCGGCTCTGGATTATAGGCAAGCCAGGTCACATACGCCGGATCGTCAAAGGCGATCCCGACCACTTCGCGCGTTTTACGATTTATCTGCCGCAGGCTGGTTAAGCCCTGCTGACGCTCTTCTACCACCAGCCAGTCGGTGAATAGCGTAAAGCCCTCCAGCATCACGTTGTCGCGCGCAGGGATCAGCGTCTCCCAGGCTTGCTCATCACGAACGCGAGTACGGTACAGGCCGAAATTTTTCCCCTGACGGTTGGAGCGCAGATAAAAATTGTGTTGATAGTGATCGAGACTGTATTCGTGGTCTTTGCGTCGCGCTAAAAAGACCAACGGTTCGGCATCTGCCAGTTCTGCATCAAGCAACAAAACTTCACTGGTGGTCGCACTGGCAATGTGGATAACCACATAATGCAAGGATGTGGTTTTATGCAGGCTGACATAAAACATATCATCGGCTTCTTCATACACCAGCTCATCCAGTGACGATGGCGAGCCGACTGTATGTCGCCAGACCTGATACGGCAATAACGTCGTTTCGTGCTTGCGCACGTAATAGAAAGTCTGAGAATCATTCGCCCAGACCAGATCCGCTTCGACGTTTTCCAGTACTTCCGGATACCAGTTGCCGCTTTGCAGATTGCGAAAACGCACGCCATATTGCCGGCGAGAGAGATAATCTTCGGCCAGCGCCATGATGGTGTTATCCGGTGATATCGCCAGTCCTCCCAGCGTATAAAACTCGCTGTGTGCCGCGCGCTGGTTCCCATCCAATAGAGTATCCCAATCATCCCACTCTTCACTAAAGGCAGACTGACGCTGATAAATGGCATATTCGCACCCCGGTTGATAAATATACCGGTAGCGATAACCATTCTTCACATAGGGGGCTGATGTATCCTGAGGTGGGATACGGTCGATAATCTCTTTCAGGACGCGATCCTGCAAAGCCTGCTGCGAGGCCATAACCTGGCGGCCATACGCGTTTTCTTGTTGCAGATAATCCAGCACTTCTGGCTGCGAGCGGGTGTCATCTCGCAACCAGTAATAATTATCAACACGAGTATCGCCATGCTGCGTCATGGCGTGAGGAATACGAGAAGCTTTTGGTAGCATGTCATTGTTCTTTTGCTTAAACATCCTATAAGGGTGGCAAAAGACAGCAATGATGCAAGCGAAACATGCGCCTTAGCGGTAAGTAATTAACCCGGTAAAGCCTGTTTTTGTTCTTTGAGATCCTGTTCAATGCCTTCACGAACATCCTGCGGGATCTTTAATGCATCGCCCAGCGCATTGAGATAGCTACGCTCCATAAAGTGGTCGATATCAATCGCCGCACAGCTCAGGAAGTAAATTTCTAGCGCTTCTTCTTCGTTGCGGATGCCCTGCGCCAGGCGCTGAGGATCTAACGGTTGTTCAATGGCACGTTCAATCAGAACGCGGCCCTGCTCTTCCACACCCGCTTCACGGAGCTGCTGCTCAATAGCCGCTCGTTCTTTAGCATCAATATGACCGTCGCTTTTCGCCGCAAAAACCAGAGCCAGGATCAGACGCTCGGTTCGCTCATCCAACGGCGAGCTTTGTACGCCGAACTGCGGCTCATCCTGATGCGCAGCGCGAACTTTATCCTTGTACTTATTCCATAACACGGTACCTGCAACCGCACCACCGCCCACCAGAAGCGCACTGGTGCCGTATTTACTCAGTAACTTACGTGAAGATTTGTTGGCAACCAGTAATCCTGCCAGACCGCCTAACGCGCCTGGAACCAGAAGTTTACTCAGCCCTTGTTCGCCAGAAGATGACGCGGAGGATCCTTTTTGCCCAAGAAGAGATTGTAGTTGATTCAGCCAGTTAGCCATTTTGCCCCTCAAGTACAGACGAATAATCATCAAAGCGTACCCGAGGGGATGTCAGGAAGTGTTCAGGTCATCAAAAGATGTGCAAATACCTGCGTTACTGCGGCTGATACTCCGCCGTTCCGGCTTTGCAGTCGACTTTTACCTGATAGTGAATATCCGCGCTTTTACCACGAACCGTCAGGGGAACTGACCATTTCCCGTCTTTGCCCGTAATATCGGGCGTGCTAACCCAGGCGACAGGGTCGGCTTGCCCGACACGTTTTTGATCGTCAGCCCAGCGCGCGATGCGATTTTGCTGATAGTCACGTTTCACGCTTGCCGCAATACCGTCAGCATCCAGTCCTTCGCATTTGAGGAACTGAACATTCTTGCTTTCCATATTTGCCGCAAATACCGATACGCTGGCAGACAGTAACAGCAGGCTCAACAACGCTCTTTTTTTATACATTCTTTTCTCCTTAATCTCCCCTTCATCCTTCAGATTGCCTGCGGCAACGTGAAATAACGTCAGGGATTGCACAATGATTCAGGGAAAAGCATGGTACAAAACGTCAGGAGCGCAAGTCGTTTCAGGCAGCCTGAGTATCATCCCCAGCGTGCGCATCGTTTTCGACCGCCTGTGGCGAAGGCAGCTTGCCGTTTTTCAGAATGGCGCTCAGCACATCTTTTTGCTCAGCCAGCCACAGGGAAAGTGCTTCACGCTGTTCGTCTTCGAGCGCTACCGGCGATTGTTCCAGCCATGTGTCGAGCAGATCTGCTGTATCCAGCATTTTGTCATACGCATCGGCTTCCTTTTTGCTGGTAAACGACATTTTTTCCTCACCTTCCCGAATGACTACGTATTTAACTTCAACCGCCATTTTTGCAGCCTCTTAAATTACCTGTATTTATGTACAGTATATTCTTTTTACGCCCTGAAATCAACCTGGTAATAAAGACAGACGCAAACGTTTTCGTATATACTGCGCCCAGATAAAACAGGGGATTAATTTATGACGTTATTAGGCACAGCGCTGCGTCCCGCAGCAACGCGAGTGATGTTATTAGGTTCAGGTGAACTGGGTAAAGAGGTGGCGATTGAATGCCAACGCCTGGGTGTGGAAGTCATTGCCGTGGATCGTTACCCCGACGCGCCAGCCATGCACGTTGCCCATCGCTCCTACGTAATTAACATGCTGGATGGCGAGGCATTACGCCAGCTTGTCGAGCGTGAAAAACCACATTATATCGTGCCGGAAATAGAGGCGATTGCCACGGATATGCTGGTCAAACTGGAACAGGAAGGTCAACACGTTGTGCCTTGCGCGCGAGCGACCCAACTGACCATGAACCGGGAAGGAATCCGTCGGCTCGCCGCCGAAGAATTATCTTTGCCCACATCATCTTTCCGTTTTGCAGACACCGAAACACGCTTTCGCGAGGCCGTCGCCGAAATCGGCTATCCCTGCATTGTGAAGCCGGTAATGAGTTCTTCCGGTAAGGGGCAGAGCTTTATCCGTTCAGCCGATCAGCTCACCGAGGCCTGGAACTATGCTCAACAGGGAGGCCGGGCAGGTGCCGGGCGCGTTATCGTCGAAGGTGTAGTGAATTTTGATTTTGAAATCACCCTGCTAACCGTCAGCGCCGTTGATGGCGTGCATTTCTGCGCGCCGGTAGGTCATCGTCAGGAAGATGGTGATTATCGCGAGTCCTGGCAGCCGCAGCAGATGAGTGAACTGGCGCTGGCGCGCGCGCAGGAGATTGCCCGCAAGGTGGTGCTGGCGCTGGGTGGTCACGGACTGTTTGGCGTGGAGCTGTTTGTCTGCGGTGATGAGGTGATTTTCAGCGAAGTCTCCCCTCGCCCTCACGACACGGGTATGGTGACCTTAATTTCGCAGGATCTGTCTGAGTTTGCCCTGCACGTTCGCGCATTTCTCGGTCTGCCCGTTGGTGAAATCCGCCAGTATGGACCTTCTGCTTCCGCCGTTATCCTGCCGCAACTCACCAGCCAGAATATCACGTTTGATAACGTGCAAGCCGCTGTAGGTGCGGGTATGCAAGTGCGTTTCTTTGGCAAGCCGGAAATCGACGGGAGCCGTCGTCTGGGTGTTGTGCTGACCACAGCACAGAGCATTGAAGATGCGGTGATACGCGCGAAAGACGCAGCCGCACAGGTGAAAGTCGCAGGATAAAAACCAGACCAGTAGGTCGGATAAAGCATTGCTGCCGTATCCGACCTACGGTTTACGCATTAACGGATTACTGCTTCGCGCCTTCTACTGCTTCACGAGCCAGTTTGGTAATACGATCGTAATCACCCGCTTCCAGTGCATCCGCCGGAACCAGCCAGGAACCACCGATGCACAGCACGCTTTTCAGTGCCAGGTAGTCGCGGTAGTTCGCCGGAGAGATCCCCCCGGTTGGGCAGAAACGCACCTGAGAGAACGGACCCGCAATTGCCTGCAGCGCTTTGGTACCACCATTTGCTTCAGCAGGGAAGAATTTGAACTCTTTCAAACCGTAGTCCATACCCAGCATCAGTTCAGACACGGTGCTGATACCAGGGATCAGCGGAATAGTGCCTTCCGTTGCGGTTTTCAGCAGCGGCTCGGTCAGACCCGGACTGATAGCAAACTGTGCACCGGCTTCGGTAACTTCAGCCAGCTGTTGTGGATTCAGTACAGTACCTGCACCAACGATAGCGTCCGGAACTTCTTTTGCGATCGCGCGAATGGCATCCATCGCACATGCGGTACGTAAGGTCACTTCCAGAACGCGCACGCCGCCTGCAACCAGCGCTTTTGCCATCGGCACTGCGTGTTCCAGTTTATTAACCACGATAACCGGTACAACCGGGCCAGTGGTCAGGATTGCTTCTGCACTTGTCTTCCAGTTTTTCATCAGAGTTTTCTCTCGCCTGATTACAAAATAAGTCTTAAAAAGTGATACAGGTTGCGCCCTGTTCCGCACCGGACAGCTTTTCACGCAACGCGCTGAACATTTCACGGCCTGTGCCCACGCGCGATGCGCTGAGATCAGGAATGTGAGGCTGACGAGAAGCAAGTTCCTCTTCATCAACCAGCAGCGTCAATTCACCTGTCTGTCCATTCACACGAATGATGTCGCCATCGCGTACTTTTGCCAGCAGCCCGCCATCATAGGCCTCTGGGGTTACATGGATTGCTGAAGGCACTTTACCTGAAGCACCTGAAAGTCGTCCATCGGTAACTAACGCAATTTTGAAACAACGGTCCAATAATACACCAAGTGGCGGCATGAGTTTATGTAATTCTGGCATTCCGTTTGCTTTTGGTCCCTGATGGCGCACAACAACTACGCAATCACGGTCGAGCAGTCCCGCATCGAAGGCCGGCAATACATCATGCTGACTTTCAAAAACAACCGCGGGTGCTTCAATTACCTGATTTTCTACCGGTACCGCCGACGTTTTCATCACCGCACGTCCGAGGTTACCGCTCAGCACTTTGGTGCCGCCGTGGTGGGAGAACGGTTGATCAAAGGTGGCAATCACGTTGCTATCCAGCGACTTCTCAGCCCCTTCACGCCAGTCCAGTTCACCCTCGTTGAGCCAGGGTTCCATGGTGTAACGCGATAAACCGAATCCAGCAACGGTATTCACATCTTCGTGCAGCAGACCCGCGTTCAGCAGTTCACGCATTAACACCGGCACGCCACCCGCCGCCTGGAAGTGGTTGATATCTGCCGGACCATTCGGGTACAGACGCGCCATCAGCGGCACGATATCGGACAGATCGGAGAAGTCATCCCAGTTAATCAGAATCCCGGCTGCACGCGCCATCGCAACCAGGTGCATCGTATGGTTGGTTGAGCCCCCGGTCGCCAGCAGCGCAACAATACCGTTCACAACCACTTTTTCGTCGATCATTTTACCGATCGGCATCCATTCATTGCCGTTGCCGGTCAGACGCGTTACCTGCCGAGCAGCCGCGGCGGTCAACGCTTCGCGCAGCGGCGCATCCGGGTGTACGAATGAGGAGCCTGGCAGTTGCATCCCCATAAACTCCACCACCATCTGGTTGGTGTTTGCCGTGCCATAGAACGTACAGGTCCCCGGTGCGTGATAAGACGCCGCTTCGGATTCAAGCAGCGCCATGCGATCGACTTTGCCTTCAGCGTACAGCTGACGGATACGCACTTTTTCTTTGTTCGCCAGGCCACTCGCCATCGGGCCGGAGGGAATAAAGATCGAAGGCAGATGACCAAATGACAGTGCCGCCATCACCAGACCTGGGACAATTTTGTCGCACACGCCAAGGAATAACGCACCGTCGAACATATTGTGTGAGAGGCCGACAGCAGCCGACATCGCAATCACTTCGCGACTCAGCAACGAAAGCTCCATCCCATCCTGTCCCTGGGTTACACCGTCGCACATCGCAGGAACACCGCCAGCAACCTGGCCTACCGCATTGGCTTCATGCAGCGCTTTACGAATGATGTCCGGATAATGTTCGTACGGCTGATGCGCGGAAAGCATGTCGTTATAGGAGGTAATGATCGCGATATTGTTACGCAGCATGCTTTTCAGCGAGGCCTTGTCATCCGGCTGGCAGGCAGCAAAACCATGCGCCAGGTTACCGCACGCCAGTTGTGAACGATGAACGGTAGTCGATTTCGCTAGTTCAATACGGGCAAGATAGGCGGAACGCGTGTCACGAGAACGTTCGACAATACGTTTTGTTACGCGTAACAAATTCGGATTCATAGAGGCTCCTAAAATTTATCTGTCAGAGCGTTGGATCAACAATGTGTTTCAGTTGGGTTAAAAGCAGCTGAATCGCTTGTTAGCCGTAGCTCAGGGGCAAAATCGTTTCAGGCAGTGTAATAAAAAAAGCCCCGCGGGTGAATCCACGCGAGGCTTAAAAGTGCAAAAATTATTCTACAATCTGTGTTAGATCATGTTACCGGTAAAATAACACCTATGGGCTAGATGATATTTTACTCGAATTCGTTCCAGGAACGGCCATCACGGGTAATCATGGCCACAGAGGCAACCGGTCCCCAGGTTCCGGCCTGATACGGCTTCGGTGCGTCGTTGTCCATTGCCCAGGCTTCGGTAATGGAGTCGACCCACTTCCAGGCTTCTTCAACTTCATCACGGCGCACAAACAACGCCTGAATGCCGCGCATCGTTTCAAGCAGCAGGCGCTCATAAGCGTCGGCCAGATGCGTTTGGTTGAAGGTTTCGGAGTAGCTCAGATCAAGTTTGGTAATTTGCAGGTTGTGCTTGTGATCCAGCCCTGGCACTTTGTTCAGTACCTGGATATCGACACCTTCATCAGGCTGCAAACGGATGGTCAGCTTGTTCTGAGGCAGATCCTGCCAGGACTCTCTGAACAGATTCAGCTCAGGCGTTTTGAAGTAAACCACCACTTCAGAGCACTTGGTCGGTAAACGTTTACCGGTACGCAGGTAGAACGGTACGCCCGCCCAGCGCCAGTTATCGATATCCACACGGATCGCCACAAACGTTTCCGTGTTGCTGCTCTTGTTCGCGCCTTCTTCTTCCAGGTATCCCGGAACTTTTTTGCCCTGGGCAAAACCGGCAGTGTATTGACCACGAACAGTCTTTTCACGTACGTTCGAACGATCGATGCGACGCAGTGATTTCAGTACTTTCACTTTCTCATCACGGATGCTGTCGGCGCTCAGATCGGACGGCGGAGACATCGCGATCATGCACAGGATCTGCAGCAGGTGGTTCTGGATCATGTCGCGCATTTGACCGGCCTGGTCAAAGTAGCCCCAGCGCCCTTCAATGCCCACTTCTTCGGCCACGGTAATTTCTACATGGTCGATAGTGCGGTTATCCCAGTTGTTCACAAACAGGGAGTTGGCAAAACGCAGTGCCAACAGGTTCAGTACCGTCTCTTTGCCGAGATAGTGGTCAATGCGGTAAACCTGACACTCTTCGAAATACTCGCCAACCTGATCGTTGATTTCACGGGATGTTGCCAGTGACGTTCCCAGCGGTTTTTCCATCACCACACGGGCAGGCTTAGCATTCAGCTTTGCTTCACCCAGACCTTTGCAGATCGCGCCAAAGGTGCTCGGCGGCATTGCGAAATAGTTGATGGTGGTACGCGATTTTTGATCCAGCATTTTGCCCAGACGTTTAAACGCGGCGGTGTCGTTGACGTCCAGGTTACAAAACTCAAGACGACCGCTGAGGGTTTCCCACAAGCTTTCATCAATTTTTTCTTTCATGAAGGTTTCGAGCGCTTCGCGCACAACCTTGGTATAGGCTGCTTTGTCCCAGTCGGCACGCCCAACCCCAATAATGCGGGTATCCGGGTTAATCTGGCCGGCCTTTTCCAGTTGATACAGGGAAGGCAGCAATTTCCGTCGCGCCAGGTCGCCCTTCGCGCCGAAAATGACCAGATCACATGCCTGGGCTGTTTGCGTTACCGCCATGTCATTCTCCTCAATTAAGTGCCTGGTGCTTTTGCCAGACACTGGTTGTAATTTTATTACAGTGCACTGTACTGCTTTTACGTGAATCCGGAAACCGTAAACGCTTATCCAGCCGTGCTGTTACCGCGAACAGCCGCTTTATTGGCGTATAACCCATCAAAATGGATAAAAAAGTCGTCTTTTTCGTACCCATGAAGAAGTATGAAAATCCGACTCCGATCATGTAATGAAAAAAAACAACAACTATTCTGTCCATTTTGCCCCGTTACTGCACTAGCAGGGGTACTATCTACCAGAGTTACCGCTCGATTTCCCCTTATCGTTGAAATCGTTTTTGCCCATGACCCATGAGTCTACCTACATCATGAATATGCTGGAAAAAATCCAGTTAAAACTGGAACATTTGAGCAAGTCAGAGCGTAAAGTCGCCGACATTATTCTTGCCTCTCCCGAGCGGGCAATTCACTCAAGCATCGCCGCGCTTGCTGTAGAAGCCAACGTCAGTGAACCGACGGTGAACCGTTTCTGTCGTAGCATGGATACGCGCGGCTTCCCTGATTTTAAACTGCATCTGGCACAAAGTCTGGCAAATGGTACCCCTTATGTTAATCGCAATGTGGATGAGGATGACAGCGTAGAATCTTATACGGGGAAAATCTTCGAATCGGCAATGGCAAGCCTTGACCACGTTCGCCAGTCGCTGGATAACGCGGCAGTAAACCGGGCGGTAGACTTGTTAACCCAGGCGAAGAAAATCGCCTTCTTTGGTTTAGGTTCTTCCGCCGCGGTAGCGCACGACGCGATGAACAAATTTTTCCGCTTTAACGTACCGGTAATCTATTCCGACGACATTGTCCTGCAACGAATGAGTTGTATGAATTGTAGCGACGACGACGTCATTGTGCTTATTTCTCATACCGGAAGAACCAAAAGTCTGGTTGAACTGGCGCAGTTAGCAAGGGAAAACGACGCTATGGTTATCGCCCTCACCTCTCCCGGCACGCCACTGGCGCGTGAAGCCACGCTGGCTATTACCCTCGATGTACCGGAAGATACTGACATTTATATGCCCATGGTCTCTCGACTTGCTCAACTGACCGTGATAGATGTGCTGGCTACAGGATTTACTTTGCGCCGAGGGGCAAAATTTAGAGATAACTTGAAGCGTGTCAAGGAAGCGCTCAAGGAATCGCGTTTTGATAAAGAATTACTCATCAAGAGTGATGACCGCTAAAAGCAATAACAATGTTCTACCCTTTTATCATCCGGGTCGTTCATTTTACCGTTAATGTTTGAGAACGGCCGGATTAATGTTCACGCAACACCTAGTTGTTTCAGTCAACGGAGTATTACATGTCCAGAAGGCTTCGCAGAACCAAAATCGTTACCACGTTAGGCCCGGCAACTGACCGCGATAACAACCTTGAGAAGATTATCGCCGCGGGTGCGAACGTAGTACGTATGAACTTTTCCCACGGCTCTCCAGAAGATCACAAACTGCGGGCGGATAAGGTCCGTGAAATTGCCGCAAAACTGGGACGTCATGTAGCTATTTTGGGTGACCTGCAGGGACCTAAAATCCGCGTATCTACCTTTAAAGAAGGTAAAGTTTTTCTTAATGTTGGCGACAAGTTCCTGTTAGACGCCAACCTCGGTAAAGGCGAAGGCGACAAAGAAAAAGTCGGCATTGATTATAAGGGTCTGCCTGCAGACGTTGTGCCTGGCGATATCCTGCTGCTCGACGACGGTCGCGTACAGCTTAAAGTGCTGGAAGTTCAGGGCATGAAAGTCTTCACCGAAGTCACTGTCGGTGGCCCGCTGTCCAATAACAAGGGCATCAACAAACTGGGCGGCGGTCTCTCTGCTGAAGCCCTGACCGAAAAAGACAAAGCCGACATCATTACCGCAGCGCAAATCAGCGTTGACTATTTGGCTGTCTCCTTCCCGCGCTGCGGCGAAGATCTAAACTATGCCCGCCGTCTGGCGCGCGACGCCGGTTGCGATGCGAAAATTGTCGCCAAGGTAGAACGTGCAGAAGCCGTCTGCGACCAGAATGCGATGGATGACATCATCCTGGCTTCTGACGTAGTCATGGTAGCCCGTGGCGATCTGGGTGTTGAAATCGGTGACCCTGAGCTGGTAGGTATTCAGAAAGCGTTGATTCGCCGTGCGCGTCAGCTGAACCGTGCGGTCATCACCGCCACGCAGATGATGGAGTCGATGATCACCAACCCAATGCCGACTCGTGCGGAAGTAATGGACGTGGCTAACGCCGTCCTCGACGGCACCGATGCCGTGATGCTCTCTGCCGAAACAGCAGCAGGTCAGTACCCGGCGGAAACCGTCGCAGCAATGGCTCGCGTTTGCCTGGGTGCAGAGAAGATCCCTAGCATCAACGTCTCTAAACACCGCCTTGACGTGCAGTTTGATAACGTTGAAGAAGCGATTGCAATGTCAGCGATGTATGCCGCTAACCACCTGAAAGGGGTTACCGCTATTATCGCTATGACGGAGTCCGGTCGTACTGCGCTGATGACTTCTCGTATCAGTTCCGGCCTGCCAATTTTCGCGATGTCTCGTCATGAACGTACGCTGAACCTGACCTCTCTGTATCGCGGCGTCACTCCGGTACACTTTGACAGCGAAACAGATGGCGTCGTTGCCGCCAATGAAGCAGTGAACCTGCTGCGCGATAAAGGCTATCTGGTTTCCGGCGACCTGGTGATTGTGACTCAGGGCGATGTGATGAGCACCATTGGCTCAACTAACACCACGCGTATTCTGACTGTCGAATAACGCAGCGTTTGATGTAAAAAAGCCTCTCGTTTGAGAGGCTTTTTTTATTTCTTCGGATAGAGATCTTTACGCTTATAGGGCTCAATCTCGCCGGGTTTACGCGTCTTAAGCAGTTTCAGTATCCAGGTGTATTGTTCGACATGAGGCGTGACAAAAATCTCCACCTCTTCGTTCATGCGTCTGGCAATGGTGTGGTCATCCGCTGTCAGGATGTCATCCATCGGAGGACGGACCTTAATCGTCAGGCGGTGCGTTTTTCCGTCATACACCGGAAACAGCGGCACTACTCGCGCATGGCAAACCTTCATCAGGCGACCAATTGCCGGTAACGTTGCTTTATAGGTAGCAAAAAAATCGACAAACTCGCTGTGCTCAGGCCCATGGTCCTGATCCGGCAGGTAGTATCCCCAATATCCCTGACGTACAGACTGAATAAACGGTTTGATGCCATCATTACGCGCATGCAAACGACCACCGAAGCGACGGCGTACCTTGTTCCAGACGTAATCAAACACCGGGTTTCCCTGATTGTGGAACATCGCAGCCATTTTCTGTCCCTGGGAAGCCATCAGCATCGCCGGGATATCTACGCCCCAACCATGTGGAACGAGAAAAATCACTTTTTCATCGTTACGGCGCATCTCTTCGATGATTTCAAGACCCTGCCAGTCAACCCGATTCTGAATTTTCTCCGGACCGCGTAGGGCCAGCTCCGCCATCATGACCATCGCCTGAGGGGCTGTCGCGAACATCTCATCGACAATGGCTTCGCGCTCAGCTTCGCTGCGTTCTGGAAAACAAAGGGATAAATTGATCAGTGCTCTGCGACGTGAGCTTTTTCCCAAGCGTCCAGCCAGCCGTCCAAGCTTAGCCAGAATAGGATCGCGAAACGAAGCAGGCGTTAACGCAATCCCAGCTATCGCCGCTACACCCAGCCAGGCGCCCCAGTAGCGCGGATGGCGAAATGATTTATGAAACTCAGGGATATACTCAATATTCTTTTTTTTCGTTTCCATGCTCTTCCAGTGTCTGGTGCCGCGAAAAGTAAATCTGCTGATAGTGTAGCGGCGCACCGTGCGCCGTACAAAATAAAAAAGCCGGCACGCATCGCGTACCGGCTTTATCAGTGTGCTAATTAATCAAAACGTAGCTGAGGCATAACTTCTTTCACCTGCGCCAGGTAGTCGGTGCGATCCGAGCCTGTCAGACCTTCTGTGCGCGGCAGTTTCGCCGTCAGAGGGTTCACGGCCTGCTGGTTGATCCACACTTCGTAGTGCAGATGCGGACCGGTTGAACGCCCGGTGTTACCTGACAGCGCGATACGATCGCCACGTTTCACTTTTTGACCTGGTTTGACCAACAGCTTACGCAGGTGCATATAGCGGGTGGTGTAGGTGCGACCATGACGTACCGCTACATAATATCCGGCGGCGCCGCTACGCTTCGCCACAACCACTTCACCATCGCCTACCGACAGTACCGGCGTCCCCTGCGGCATCGCAAAGTCGACACCTTTGTGCGGCGCTACGCGTCCAGTCACCGGATTCAGGCGACGCGGGTTAAAGTTCGAGGAGATGCGGAACTGTTTCGCCGTCGGGAAACGCATGAAGCCTTTCGCCAGCCCGGTACCGTTACGGTCATAGAACTTACCGTCTTCAGCACGGATGGCGTAATAGTCTTTGCCTTCAGAACGTAAACGCACACCCAGCAGTTGGCTTTGCTCGCGCTTACCGTCCAGCATTTCGCGAGACATCAGCACCGAGAACTCATCGCCTTTTTTCAGTTTGCGGAAATCCATCTGCCACTGCATGGCCTTAATCACCGCGCTGATTTCAGAGCTGGTCAGTCCGGCCTCTTTGGCGCTAGCGACGAAGCTTCCGCCCACAGTGCCTTTGATACGGCTGTTAACCCAATCGCCCTGCTGCATTTCGCTACTCATTTTGAAACCTGTCGCAGTGCGATCGTAAGTGCGGGTTTCACGGCGGGACACTTCCCAGGTCAGGCGCTGCAGATCACCTTCCGCACTTAAGGTCCAGGAAAGCTGCTGACCAATTTTCAGATTACGCAGTTCTTTATCGGAAGCAGCGAGCCGACTGATGTCGCCCATATCGATGCCGTACTGATTCAGAATGCTGCTCAGCGTATCGCCCGTGGAGACGACATACTCATGCACGCCAGCTTCACCAGACGTTTTGTCATCCAGTTCATCCTGCGGAATGGCTTCGTCTTCCTGCGCGGCCTGATCGATAGGTTCACTGGCCTCAGGCAACAGTGAGCGAATCTCGCTTTTTTCCAGCTCGATAGTTTTAACGATGGGTGCAGAATCGGGATGGTAAACATAAGGCCGCCAGACGGCGACGGCCAATGTCAGTACGGTAAGCGACCCCAGCATAACGCGATGGGGTCGCGGCAGATTATTAAATGCCAGAGCGACAGAGCGGGCTATCTGTTGCACGTATTCACTTCCTCATTAATCTCCTTTCAGGCAGCTCGCATACTGGTTGGCTAATTGGTTCAAAAACGCTGAATAGCTTGTTTTACCCAGTTTGATATTCGTTCCGAGCGGATCCAACGTTCCCATTCGAACGGATGTCCCTCTCGCGACGGCTTCAACGACCGCTGGCCTGAACTGTGGCTCAGCAAAAACGCAGGTTGCTTTTTGCTCAACCAACTGTGTTCTTATTTCATGTAAACGCTGCGCACCAGGTTGAATCTCAGGGTTCACGGTAAAGTGACCAAGCGGTGTTAGTCCGTAGTGTTTTTCGTAGTAGCCATAGGCGTCATGAAAAACGAAATAACCTTTTCCCTTGAGCGGTGCGAGCTCGTTACCTACCTGCTTATCGGTTGCGGCTAATTGTGCCTCAAAATCCTTCAGGTTGGCGTCAAGTTTGGCTCGACTTTGCGGCATAAGTTCCACTAATTTTTCATGGATTGCAACCGCTGAGGCCCGCGCTATCTCTGGGGAAAGCCAAAGATGCATATTGTAATCGCCATGATGGTGATGCTCGTCACTTTTTTCACTGCCAGCATCATTGTGTCCATGATCGTCATCGTCGTCATCAGCACCTTTCATGAGTAACGGTTTCACGTCATTAAGCTGCGCAATCGTTACCTGTTTCGCGTTAGGAATATTCTTGACTGATTTTTCCATGAACGCTTCCATCTCAGGTCCAATCCAAACAACTAAGTCCGCGCCCTGTAAGCGTTTTACGTCTGATGGACGCAGTGAATAGTCGTGTTCGGAAGCCCCGTCAGGCAGCAGAACCTCAGTGTCTGTTACCCCGTCTGCAATAGCTGAAGCAATAAATCCCAGCGGCTTGAGCGAGGCCACCACAGCGGCATTTGCTGCCTGTGTTGCACTACCCCAAAGAGCAGCGGATAATGCTGCGAAAAGAAGCGTATTTTTATGTAACATAATGCGACCAATCATCGTAATGAATGTAAGAAATGTGATATTATAACATTCTATAACTTCTGCAAGACTAAAATTGAAATGACGACTTTGGTTTCACTGGAAAATGTCTCGGTCTCTTATGGTCAACGCCGCGTCCTGTCTGACGTATCGCTTGAACTTCGACCCGGTAAAATTTTAACGCTTCTCGGCCCAAATGGTGCCGGGAAGTCTACGCTGGTGCGCGTTGTATTAGGACTGGTAGCGGCTGATGAGGGAGTTATCAAGCGTAATGGTCAATTGCGGATTGGCTATGTACCGCAAAAACTGTACCTCGATACTACGCTTCCGCTGACGGTAAGTCGGTTTATGCGCTTACGTCCCGGCACCAAAAAAGAGGATATCCTTCCGGCACTGAAGCGCGTTCAGGCCGGGCATCTGATGGATGCGCCGATGCAAAAGCTCTCTGGCGGGGAAACGCAACGCGTCCTGTTGGCGCGTGCTTTATTGAATAAACCCCAGCTACTGGTGCTTGATGAACCAACCCAGGGCGTGGATGTCAATGGGCAGGTCGCACTGTACGACCTTATCGACCAGTTGCGACGTGAACTGGATTGCGCCGTACTGATGGTTTCCCATGACTTGCATTTGGTGATGGCCAAAACCGATGAGGTACTGTGCCTGAACCATCATATTTGCTGTTCCGGTGCGCCGGAAGTGGTTTCTATGCACCCGGAATTCATCTCAATGTTCGGGCAACGCGGCGCTGAACAACTCGGAATTTACCGTCATAATCACAATCACCGCCACGATTTACAGGGTCGTATCGTCTTACGCCGGGGAAATGGTCACTCATGATTGAATTGTTATTACCCGGCTGGTTAGCCGGGATCATGCTGGCCTGTGCCGCTGGCCCACTCGGCTCGTTTGTAGTCTGGCGTCGGATGTCATATTTCGGTGATACGCTGGCCCACGCTTCGCTGCTGGGGGTTGCCTTTGGCCTGCTGCTGGATGTAAATCCTTTCTATGCGGTTATCGCCGTCACCCTGTTGCTGGCTGGCGGTCTGGTATGGCTGGAGAAGCGCCCTCACCTCGCGATCGATACTTTACTGGGCATTATGGCGCACAGCGCGTTGTCATTGGGGCTGGTTGTTGTCAGCCTGATGTCCAACATCCGTGTGGATCTGATGGCTTACCTGTTTGGTGATTTGCTCGCCGTGACGCCAGAAGATCTTATCTCCATCGCCATTGGCGTGGTTATTGTTCTGGCGATTCTGTTCTGGCAGTGGCGCAACCTGCTGTCGATGACCATCAGTCCGGATCTGGCATTTGTCGATGGCGTGAAGCTGCAACGCGTGAAGCTGCTGCTGATGCTGGTTACGGCGTTAACGATTGGCGTGGCGATGAAGTTTGTCGGGGCGCTGATTATCACCTCACTGCTTATTATCCCTGCGGCGACCGCCCGTCGCTTTGCCCGTACGCCGGAACAGATGGCAGGGGTTGCCGTTGGTGTGGGAATGATAGCGGTTACAGGCGGGCTGACCTTTTCGGCCTTCTATGACACCCCGGCAGGTCCTTCCGTGGTACTGTGCGCCGCGCTGCTGTTTATTTTCAGCATGATGAAAAAGCAAGCGAGCTAAGCATGCGTTGCCCGGTGGCGCTACGCTTACCGGGCCTACAAAATCGCCCAGGCCTGATGAGCGTCGCGACATCAGACACTAAGGCAACTGTGGCGGCGTAATGCCAAAATGGTTCCAGGCGCGCACGGTTGCCATTCTTCCGCGCGGCGTACGCTGCAGAAAACCTTGCTGAATCAGATACGGCTCCAGCACGTCCTCAATGGTTTCACGCTCTTCTCCGATCGCCGCAGCAAGGTTATCCAGCCCTACCGGTCCACCGAAGAATTTATCGATCACCGCCAGCAGCAGCTTACGGTCCATATAATCGAACCCTTCCGCATCCACATTGAGCATATCTAATGCCTGGGCGGCAATATCTGCTGAAATTGTTCCGTCATGCTTCACTTCGGCGAAATCGCGTACCCGGCGTAATAAGCGGTTGGCGATACGCGGCGTACCGCGGGCGCGGCGTGCCACTTCCAGCGCGCCTTCATCGCTCATTTCCAGGCCCATAAAACGTGCGCTACGCCCAACAATGTGCTGCAGGTCAGCCACCTGATAGAACTCCAGGCGCTGCACAATACCAAAACGGTCACGCAGCGGAGAGGTTAACGACCCGGCGCGCGTCGTCGCCCCGATCAGCGTAAACGGCGGCAGGTCGATCTTGATCGAACGGGCAGCTGGCCCTTCACCAATCATGATATCCAACTGATAATCTTCCATCGCAGGATACAGCACCTCTTCCACCACCGGTGACAGACGATGTATTTCATCGATAAACAGCACATCGTGGGGTTCAAGGTTGGTAAGCATTGCCGCCAGGTCACCCGCTTTTTCCAGTACCGGACCGGAAGTGGTGCGCAGATTAACGCCCATTTCATTGGCGACAATATTGGCAAGCGTGGTTTTACCAAGACCTGGAGGACCGAAAATCAGCAGGTGATCGAGAGCGTCACCGCGCAGCTTCGCCGCCTGGATAAAAATCTCCATTTGCGAACGGACCTGAGGCTGGCCAATATACTCCTCCAGGAATTTGGGGCGGATCGCACGATCCACCAGATCTTCAGGGGCCGTGCTGACAGCCGAAATCAGGCGATCTGCTTCAATCATCCTTTACCTCACAATGCCGCGCGAAGCGCTTCGCGAATCAGGGTTTCACTGCTGGCATCAGGGCGGGCAATTTTGCTCACCATGCGGCTGGCTTCCTGTGGTTTATAGCCCAACGCCACCAGCGCAGCAACCGCTTCCTGCTCAGCGTCGTCCGTTGTCGGGCTTGCCGGAGAAGTCAGGACCAGATCTGCCGCTGGTGTAAAGAGATCGCCATGCAAACCTTTAAAGCGATCTTTCATTTCAACAATCAGGCGTTCAGCGGTTTTCTTACCAATACCCGGTAATTTCACCAGCGCGCCCAGCTCTTCGCGCTCAACGGCATTAACGAACTGCTGAGCAGACATACCGGAGAGGATCGCCAGCGCCAGCTTCGGTCCCACGCCATTGGTTTTGATTAACTCTTTAAACAGCGTGCGTTCTTGCTTGTTGTTAAAGCCATACAATAGCTGAGCATCTTCTCGCACCACAAAATGGGTGAAAATAATCGCTTCTTGCCCGGCTTCCGGCAACTCGTAGAAACAGGTCATCGGCATATGCACTTCATAGCCTACCCCGCCCGTTTCCAGAAGGACCAGCGGGGGTTGTTTTTCAAGAATGATGCCTCTGAGTCTGCCTATCACGTGACGCTCCTGCGTTAAGGGCTAAAAGGTAATGCGCTATCATAAAAAAAGGCTGGATAGATATCCAGCCTCATTTGTCACTAACGTAATCGACCTCGCGCTAAATTCAGCCTCGACTCGCTCATTTGCATGGCGTTCTGACTGACATGGCAGTGGGTAATGGCAATCGCCAGCGCATCCGCGGCATCCGCTTGCGGATTCGCCGGAAGTTTTAGCAGCGTGCGAACCATGTGCTGGACCTGGCTTTTTTCAGCGCTACCGATCCCCACCACGGTCTGTTTCACCTGGCGGGCCGCGTATTCAAAGACCGGAAGATCCTGATTGGTCGCCGCAACGATTGCCACGCCGCGTGCCTGTCCCAGCTTTAGCGCCGAGTCGGCGTTCTTCGCCATAAAGACCTGCTCAATGGCAAAATAGTCCGGCTGGAACTGGGTGATGATTTCCGTCACGCCCGCGTAAATCAACTTCAGACGTGACGGGAGATCGTCAACTTTGGTACGAATGCAGCCGCTCCCGAGGTAGGTCAGCTGTCTGCCGACCTGACGGATTACGCCATAACCGGTGATGCGCGACCCCGGGTCAATGCCGAGAATAATAGACATCACGCACCTCCTGTCAGGTTGCGGTACAGCCACCTCATTCTAAGGTAGCTGCAACCTCATCAGAGATCTCGCCGTTATGGTAAACTTCCTGCACGTCGTCGCAGTCTTCCAGCATATCGATCAGACGCATCAGCTTCGGCGCTGTTTCTGCATCCATATCTGCTTTAGTGGATGGAATCATAGACACTTCAGCCGCGTCCGCTTTCAGACCAGCCGCTTCCAGCGCGTCACGCACTTTGCCCATCTCTTCCCACGCGGTGTAAACGTCAATTGCGCCGTCGTCGAAGGTCACAACGTCTTCAGCACCTGCTTCCAGCGCTGCTTCCATGATGGCGTCTTCATCGCCTTGTTCAAAGGAGATCACGCCTTTTTTGCTGAACAGGTAAGCCACTGAACCGTCGGTACCGAGGTTGCCGCCCGTTTTCGTGAACGCGTGACGCACTTCCGCAACGGTACGGTTACGGTTGTCAGACAGACATTCAATCATAACGGCTGTACCGCCAGGACCGTAACCTTCATAGATGATGGTTTCCATGTTGGAATCTTCATCACCACCCACGCCGCGCGCAATTGCACGGTTCAGGGTGTCACGGGTCATGTTGTTAGCCAGCGCTTTATCAACCGCTGCACGCAGACGCGGGTTAGCGTCCGGATCGCCGCCGCCCAGTTTAGCCGCCGTCACCAGCTCACGAATTATTTTGGTGAAAATTTTACCGCGTTTAGCATCCTGCGCTGCTTTACGGTGTCTGGTGTTGGCCCATTTACTATGACCTGCCATAAATAATATCTCCAAAAAGCGCGCCTTTTCAGGCGACGTTAATTACAAACTCTTCAATCGCCTGCCGGTTACTCCACGACTTGGTTAATTGGGCGGCTTCAACCGCATTAACCCAACGATAGGTCAGATGTTCGGTGAACACGATCTCTCGTTCTGAGGGAAGTGCCAGGCAAAACCAGGATTCAGTATTACGTTCAATTCCCGGTGCATAGCGATGACGTAAATGGCTAAAAATCTCAAACTCCACCGTGCGCTGACAGTCAATTAAGGTCAGTTGCTCAGATGCAACATCAATGGCGACCTCTTCCTTTACTTCGCGCATAGCGGCTTGCGACGCGGTTTCACCTTCTTCAAGGCTGCCGGTGACCGACTGCCAGAAATCAGGATCGTCGCGTCGCTGTAACATCAGCACTCTCCCGGTGTCCTTTGCATAAATCACGACTAACACCGAGACAGGCTGTTTATATGTCATATCAGTTATTCTCGGCCTTCTTAACAACCTGAATGCTCAGTTCCGCCAGCGCTGCTTCGTTGGCAAAGCTTGGCGCTTCAGTCATCAGACACGCTGCAGCCGTGGTTTTCGGGAAAGCGATAACGTCACGAATGTTATCAGTACCGGTCAACAGCATAGTCAGACGGTCCAGACCAAATGCCAGGCCCGCATGCGGCGGTGTACCGTATTTTAGCGCATCCAGCAGGAAGCCGAATTTCTCACGCTGCTCTTGCTCGTTAATGCCCAGAATACCGAATACGGTTTGCTGCATGTCGCCGTTGTGAATACGCACGGAACCGCCGCCCACTTCGTAGCCGTTGATGACCATATCGTACGCGTTGGCAACCGCGTCTTCCGGCGCAGCTTTCAGCTCAGCGGCCGTCATATCTTTCGGCGCGGTGAACGGGTGGTGCATGGCGGTCAGTCCGCCTTCACCATCGTCTTCAAACATTGGGAAGTCGATAACCCACAGCGGCGCCCATTTGGCTTCGTCGGTGATGTTCAGGTCTTTACCCAGTTTCAGACGCAGCGCGCCCATCGCGTCGGCAACTACTTTCTTGTTGTCGGCACCGAAGAAAATCATGTCGCCGTCTTGCGCACCGGTACGCGCCAGAATCGCTTCCACGATTTCTGCGTTCAGGAACTTAGCAACCGGGCTGGTGATACCTTCCAGACCTTTCGCACGTTCGGTGACTTTGATGTAAGCCAGGCCTTTCGCGCCGTAAATCTTAATAAAGTTACCGTAATCGTCGATCTGCTTACGGCTAAGTGCAGCACCGCCCGGTACACGCAGAGCAGCTACGCGGCCTTTCGCATCGTTTGCCGGACCAGAGAACACTGCGAACTCAACGTTTTTCACCAGATCGGCAACGTCAACCAGCTCCATCGGGTTACGCAGGTCTGGTTTATCGGAACCGTAACGACGCTCAGCTTCGGCAAAGGTCATGATCGGGAAATCACCCAGATCCACACCTTTCACTTCCAGCCACAGGTTACGCACCAGCGCTTCCATCACTTCACGCACCTGCGGTGCGGTCATGAAGGAAGTCTCAACGTCGATCTGGGTAAATTCTGGCTGACGGTCAGCACGTAAGTCTTCATCACGGAAGCATTTTACGATCTGATAGTAGCGATCAAAGCCAGACATCATCAGCAGCTGTTTAAACAACTGAGGTGATTGCGGCAGTGCGTAGAATTTACCTTTATGTACGCGAGAAGGTACCAGGTAATCGCGCGCACCTTCCGGCGTCGCTTTAGTCAGCATCGGTGTTTCGATGTCGAGGAAGCCGTGGTCGTCCATAAAGCGACGCACCAGACTGGTGATTTTGGCACGCGTTTTCAGGCGCTGCGCCATTTCAGGGCGACGCAGATCTAAATAGCGATACTTCAGTCGCGCTTCTTCAGTGTTGACGTGGTTAGAGTCCAGCGGCAGCGAGTCTGAACGGTTGATGATGGTCAGGTCGGAGGCCAGCACTTCAATTTCGCCCGTCGCCATATCGGCGTTGACGTTTTTCGCGTCACGCGCACGCACGGTGCCCGTAACCCTGATGCAGAACTCATTACGCAGTTCGGAGGCCAGCTTTAACGCGTCCGCACGGTCCGGATCGAAAAATACCTGCACGATACCTTCGCGGTCGCGCATATCGATAAAGATCAGGCTACCAAGATCACGACGACGGTTGACCCAACCACACAGAGTCACCTGCTGCCCCTCGTGGGACAGACGTAGCTGTCCGCAATATTCTGTACGCATGAGATATCCCTTAACTTTGCCGCAGGCGGATTGTCACCTGTCTCGCAGATGACGAAGTCGCAGCTTTAGCTGAATGTCACAACTGAATGAAAAAAGGCGGCTATTATACTGGAAATTCTGCCGCACGATAAGAGCCTACTGGGATAGACTCTCAGTTCGGTACTGACTGTACGCCTGTTTCCTGGACGGGCATTGCGTAATCTCACAAAAAATAACAAAAATTGTCGCCCCTTTCACACTGATTCGCGATTAAGGTGTAACGGAATTCTTTTATTACTGGAGTGACCATGCTGGAATTGAACGCTAAAACAACCGCCCTTGTCGTGATTGATTTACAGGAAGGGATCCTGCCTTTCGCTGGCGGGCCTCATACGGCACATGATGTGGTTACCCGCGCCGCGCAGTTGGCGGAAAAATTCCGTGCCCACGGTTCCCCGGTGGTAATGGTGCGCGTCGGCTGGTCTGACGATTACGCCGAAGCGCTGAAACAACCCGTAGATGCTCAGACTCCGGCAAAAGCGTTGCCCGAAAACTGGTGGGATTACCCGGAGGCTCTGGGGAAATGCGCCAGCGATATCGAAGTGACTAAACGCCAGTGGGGAGCCTTCTATGGCACCGATCTGGAATTGCAGCTGCGTCGCCGGGGTATTGATACCATCGTTCTGTGCGGGATCTCGACGAACATTGGCGTTGAGTCGACGGCGCGAAATGCGTGGGAGCTGGGTTTCAGTCTTATCATTGCAGAGGATGCCTGTAGCGCCGCCAGTGCTGAGCAACACAAGGGCAGCATGACCCATATTTTCCCGCGCATTGCGCGCGTTCGCATCGTGGAGGAGATTCTGCAAGCGCTATGATCTACATCGGTTTACCCCAGTGGTCGCATCCAAAATGGGTGCGTCTGGGGATCACCAGCCTTGAAGAGTATGCCCGCCACTTTAACTGCGTGGAGGGCAACACTACGCTGTACGCGCTGCCAAAAGCCGATATTGTTTCCCGCTGGCAGGCACAGACTACCGATGCGTTTCGATTTTGTTTTAAATTTCCGGCGACTATTTCGCACCAGGCAGCGCTGCGTAATTGTGATGACCTGGTACAGGAATTTTTTACACGCATGTCGCCACTGGAATCGCGTATTGGACAATACTGGCTGCAATTACCCGCGACTTTTGGCCCACGCGACCTGCCTGCCCTGTGGCAGTTTCTCGATGCGCTCCCGAAATCCTTTACCTACGGTGTGGAAGTTCGCCATCCGGAGTTCTTTGCCAAAGGCGAAGCCGAACAGCTATTTAATCGCGGTTTACACGAGCGTGGAGTAAACCGGGTGATTCTGGACAGTCGACCGGTACATGCCGCAATCCCACATACCGAAGCCATACGTGACGCCCAGCGCAAGAAACCGAAGGTTCCGGTGCATGCCGTGGTGACGGCAAACCATCCGATGGTACGCTTTATCGGTAGCGATAATATGGCGCAAAACAGCGAACTTTTTGCCGTCTGGCTGACCAAGCTGCCGCAATGGCAACGCACCACGACGCCGTATCTGTTTTTGCATACACCGGACATCGCGCAAGCCCCGGAGCTTGTTGATACGCTATGGGCGGATTTACGCAGTGCTCTGCCAGAGATCGGATCAGCTCCCTCTATTCCACAGCAATCTTCTCTTTTCTGAAAATGCCACCTATCATAGTCAGTGCCAGCAGCCATTTTAAAAGGGAGTTTGTATGGTAAGCGCGCTTTATGCCGTATTGGGTGCGTTATTGTTAATAAAGTTCTCCTTTGACGTCGTTCGCCTGCGCATGCAATATCGCGTTGCCTATGGCGATGGAGGTTTTAGCGAGCTGCAAAGCGCTATCCGCATTCACGGTAATGCGGTGGAATATATTCCCGTCGCGTTAGTGCTGCTGTTATTTATGGAAATGAACGGCGCAGAGACGTGGATGGTGCATATTTGCGGGCTGATGTTGATTGCCGGACGTCTGATGCATTATTACGGATTCCACCACCGGCTTTTCCGCTGGCGCCGTTCGGGCATGAGCGCAACCTGGTGTTCGCTGTTGCTAATGGTGCTGGCAAATCTTTGGTATATGCCCTGGGAGTTGGTTTTCTCCCTGCATTAGCGCACAATACGCCACTTTATTTTTCCCGGATTTTTACGTTATGTCTCACCGCGACACGCTTTTTTCTGCGCCTATCGCCAGTCTGGGTGACTGGACCTTTGATGAACGGGTAGCTGAAGTCTTCCCGGATATGATCCAGCGTTCCGTTCCTGGCTATTCCAATATCATTTCTATGATTGGCATGCTGGCCGAACGTTTCGTGCAACCCAACACGCAGATCTACGATCTGGGCTGTTCTTTGGGCGCGGCGACGCTCTCGGTGCGTCGCAATATTCATCACGAGAATTGCAAAATTATTGCCGTCGATAACTCCCCAGCGATGGTTGAGCGCTGCCGTCGTCATATTGACGCCTATAAGGCACCGACCCCGGTTGAGGTTGTCGAAGGCGATATTCGCAACATTACTATCGAAAACGCTTCGATGGTGGTGCTGAATTTTACCCTGCAATTCCTTGAGCCACCTGAGCGCCAGGCATTGTTGGATAAGATTTATCAAGGGCTGAATCCCGGCGGCGCGCTGGTGCTGTCTGAAAAATTCAGCTTTGAAGACGCTAACGTTGGCGAACTGTTGTTCAACATGCACCACGACTTCAAACGGGCCAATGGCTACAGCGAACTGGAAATTAGCCAGAAGCGCAGCATGCTGGAAAACGTGATGCTGACCGACTCGGTCGAAACGCACAAAGCACGGCTGCATCAGGCAGGCTTCGAACACAGCGAATTGTGGTTCCAGTGCTTCAACTTTGGTTCTCTGGTGGCGCTGAAAGCTGAGGTTAGTGCATGATCGACTTTGGTAACTTTTATCAGCTGATAGCCAAAAACCATCTTTCCCACTGGCTGGAAACGCTTCCGGCACAAATCGCTGCCTGGCAGCGCGATCAGCACGGTCTTTTTAAGCAATGGTCAAACGCCGTCGAGTTTCTGCCCGAGCTGACGCCGCATCGTCTGGACTTACTGCACAGCGTTACTGCAGAAAGCAAAGAGCCGCTCAGCGAAGGTCAGCTTAAACGTATCGACACCCTGATGCGTAACCTGATGCCATGGCGTAAAGGACCGTACTCGCTGTACGGCGTCAACATTGATACCGAATGGCGTTCCGACTGGAAGTGGGATCGTGTCCTGCCGCACTTGTCTGATCTCACCGGTCGTACCATTCTTGACGTCGGCTGCGGCAGTGGCTATCACATGTGGCGCATGATTGGCGCGGGGGCACATCTGGCGGTTGGCATCGATCCTACGCAACTGTTCCTGTGCCAGTTTGAGGCGGTACGTAAACTGCTGGGCAATGACCAGCGCGCTCACCTGCTGCCGCTGGGCATTGAGCAACTTCCAGCGCTCAACGCCTTTGACACTGTGTTCTCCATGGGCGTGCTTTATCACCGCCGCTCGCCGCTGGAACATCTGTGGCAGTTAAAGGATCAGTTGGTTAAAGATGGCGAACTGGTGCTGGAAACGCTGGTCGTCGAAGGTGATGAAAATACCGTACTGGTGCCGGGCGATCGCTACGCACAGATGCGTAACGTCTACTTTATTCCATCTGCGCTGGCGCTAAAAAGCTGGCTGGAAAAATGCGGTTTTGTTGATGTGCGCATCGCCGATGTCTGCGTCACCACCACCGAAGAGCAGCGCCGCACCGAGTGGATGGTAACCGAGTCGCTGGCCGACTTCCTCGATCCGAACGACCACAGCAAAACGGTGGAAGGCTACCCTGCTCCATTACGCGCGGTATTGATTGCGCGTAAGCCCTAGTCATTTTTGACTGGTGGCACATTTTCTCCAAAATAGTTCGGTTTGCGACAAGGCGGCGACGCAGCAAATCCTCGGGAGCGTAGATAACTACGTGACCGGGGTGCGCGAGGAAAGCCAACGCAGTAGCAGACCGAAATATGCAGGAGAAGGATAAAAAAAGGCCCCTGTTGAAATTGCAGGGGCCTGGTACGAGCAAGCATCATATTGGGCGACATGATGCAACGGTAAAATCAGCTGGCCTGATGGTGTGCAATGATTGCTTTCATTTCAGCAACCGCCGTCCCGTCTACCGCATAGCGAGAATACTCATCCGCCTGCGCATCCGAAGACATCGACAACCCCGAATTGCGATAACGCATTGGTGAAGCCAGCCATACTCCGGCAGAACTGTGGACTTCCTGCACCCCAGCATCAAGGAACAGGGACAAATTCGAGGCGCGAACCCCCGCTCCGGCCATAATGATTGGAGCACCGGGCTGCGCAATAAGTTCCATTATTTTTGTTAAACCTTGCGCCGCATCTGATTTTTGCCCTGAAGTGAGTACTCTGGAGATGCCCAAACCAGCTAATTTTTTAAGCGCATTGAGTGGGTTAGCACACATATCAAAGGCCCGATGAAAAGTGACTTGCAGCGAACCGGCGGCAATCATTATTTTCTCCATGCGCGGCATATCGACATTGCCATCCGCATCTAAAATGCCGGTCACCAGCCCTGAGAATCCCAGTTCCCTGACCATCGCAATATCATCCAGCATTGCAGCGAATTCACCTTCGGTGTAGCAAAAGTCCCCTCCGCGTGGGCGAATAATGGGATTGACGGGAATCGAAATGTGCTGGTGAACAGAACGCAAGACACCCAGTGACGGCGTTAAGCCCCCTTCTTTGGGTGCCGAGCAAAGCTCAATACGATCCGCGCCGTTTTGCTGCGCCGTACGCGCACACTCCATGCTGTAACAGCAGATTTCCAGTAAAGCCATGCTCACTCCTGACGTTCGCTTGCCACGATGGTTTCAATCGACCACGGATGGAATTTTATCGTTACGCTGCCATCGCTGACCGCCAGCGTCGGATTCGGTAAACGCTCACGTTCACCTTTTGGCGAGCTGGTTTTCACAAATATGCCCGGTTGACTCAGACCGTGATCGGAAAGCAGCGCCAGCGCGCGCGCATTCAACGTTTCCGCCTCTCCCGGCAGAACAATTTCAATATGTTCCCAGCCTTCATGTGGGTAGCGTTTTTCGCCCGGCCACGGCAGCTCGACGATGGAAAATTGCCAATGTTGCACACAAACCGGCTCATGCAGTTTAAAAAGACAAATAGGTCTGCCGTTAATGATGTTTTCTGACAACAATTCACCGCACTGCTCAAACCCACGACGCCAGCGTTCTGCGGTGGTATTTTGATGGCAACGCAAGGAAATGTGATCGGCTTCCAGACCTGTGATATCCAGCCCAAGACGGGTAGAAAGTTCCGTTAATGCCTGCGTGAAATGCGGTAAATCTGCAGAAATATCCTGTAGTTCTGCAACGGTTTGCCAGTTTGCCATATTAAAAGCTCATATCCATGTTCAAAGTCGCTAATTTACTCTGTTGCGCTGCGCCATCCAACAGCTGTTTTTTCCGAACACATCATGAAAAAATTTACACCATTGCATTGTTTATATTTCAGGCTACTGGCGGTACACACAATGCTGACGCCAACGGGCATTTGCAGTATACTCCCGCCCTTAATTCTTAAACTGGTGCGGTGAATTTTAGGCCGCTTCATAAATGTAAGGTATTCCGGTGAATATTCAGGCTCTTCTCTCAGAAAAAGTCAGTCAGGCCATGATTGCTGCAGGCGCGCCTGCAGATTGCGAACCGCAGGTTCGTCAGTCAGCAAAAGTACAGTTCGGCGACTATCAAGCTAACGGCATGATGGCTGTCGCTAAAAAACTGGGTATGGCGCCGCGACAACTGGCTGAGCAGGTGCTGACTCATCTGGATCTCAACGGGATTGCCAGCAAAGTTGAAATTGCAGGCCCGGGCTTTATCAATATTTTTCTCGATCCGGCATTTCTGGCGCAGCACGTTCAGCAGGCGCTGGCTTCCGATCGTCTGGGCGTCACTCAACCGGCTAAACAAACCGTCGTGGTTGACTACTCCGCGCCTAACGTAGCGAAAGAGATGCACGTTGGTCACCTGCGTTCCACCATCATTGGTGACGCGGCGGTGCGTACGCTGGAGTTCCTCGGTCACAAAGTTATCCGCGCCAACCACGTTGGCGACTGGGGTACTCAGTTCGGTATGCTCATTGCATGGCTGGAAAAACAGCAGCAGGAAAATGCGGGAGAGATGGCGCTGGCTGACCTGGAAGGTTTCTACCGTGATGCGAAAAAACATTACGACGAAGATGAAGCCTTCGCGGAACGCGCCCGTAGTTATGTCGTGAAACTACAAGGCGGCGACGAATACTTCCGCGAGATGTGGCGCAAACTGGTCGACATTACCATGTCGCAGAACCAGTTAACCTACGATCGCCTCAACGTTACCCTGACCCGTGACGACGTCATGGGCGAAAGCCTGTACAACCCGATGCTGCCTGGTATCGTGGCCGATCTCAAAGCTAAAGGCCTGGCTGTTGAAAGCGAAGGCGCTACCGTCGTATTCCTTGATGAGTATAAGAACAAGGAAGGCGAACCGATGGGCGTTATCATTCAGAAGAAAGATGGCGGTTATCTCTACACCACAACCGACATCGCCTGCGCCAAATATCGTTACGAAACCCTGCATGCCGATCGCGTACTGTATTACATCGACTCCCGTCAGCATCAGCACTTAATGCAGGCCTGGACCATCGTACGTAAAGCTGGTTATGTGCCGGATTCAGTGCCGCTGGAACACCACATGTTCGGTATGATGCTCGGCAAAGACGGTAAACCGTTCAAAACCCGCGCGGGCGGCACGGTTAAACTGGCCGATCTGCTGGATGAAGCGCTGGAGCGCGCACGTCGTCTGGTCGCGGAGAAGAACCCGGACATGCCTGCCGACGAGCTGGAAAAACTGGCAAATGCGGTCGGTATCGGCGCGGTAAAATATGCGGACCTGTCCAAAAACCGTACTACCGACTACATCTTCGACTGGGACAACATGCTGGCGTTCGAAGGTAACACCGCGCCATATATGCAGTACGCCTATACCCGCGTACTGTCCGTGTTCCGTAAAGCAGATATCGACGAAAGCGCGCTGGCAAATGCGCAGGTCGTTATCAGCGAAGATCGCGAAGCTCAACTGGCGGCGCGTCTGCTGCAGTTTGAAGAAACGCTGACCGTCGTTGCGCGTGAAGGTACGCCACACGTGATGTGTGCTTACCTGTACGACGTTGCTGGTCTGTTCTCCGGCTTCTACGAGCACTGCCCTATTCTCAGCGCTGAAAACGAAGAGATTCGCAACAGCCGACTGAAACTGGCACAGCTGACGGCGAAAACCCTGAAGCTGGGTCTGGATACACTGGGTATCGAAACCGTAGAACGTATGTAATCACCTCCAGTACTGTGAAAGCCCGCGCTATGTCGCGGGCTTTTTTATTTTCCCGAATGACCACCCTCGTAGTCAGCGCTCTCAGGCCGGCGAGAAACGGCTACGCTTACTGTAATTTGTAACAACCCACAAGGAATGACACATTTCCCTAGAGATATGGAACATCTTTTGCCTGTCATCCCGTCTAAGCCTCCGTATCATTAGGCGGCGAATTAATCGGGTACGGGTCAATGACATTCAGAGATTTTGAGGCGGAAGAAAAACTCTTCCAGCGGCGTGTATTGGTGGCCTTTGGCCTGGTAGTCATCTGTTTTGGCATCCTGATTTACAATCTGTATAACTTACAAATCTGTCAGCACCAGTATTACACCACCCGGTCGAATGCAAACGACATCAAAATGCTGCCCGTCGCCCCAACGCGTGGCATGATTTACGATCGCAACGGCATCCCGCTGGTGCGCAACGTTACCTGGTACGATATTTCCGTTACGCCTTATAAAATCAGCGATATGAATGCGTTAATCCAGCAGCTTACGCCGATCGTTGACCTCACTCCTGATGACATAGACCAGTTTCGCCATGAGCTGAAAGCCAGCAGCCGCTATCGTCCTGTGGTGCTAAAAAATGCGCTTACCGATGTCGAAATCGCCCGTTTTTCGGTAAACCAGTTTCATTTTAGCGGCGTCAACATCAATAGCTACGAAGACCGCCAGTATCCCTATGGCGCGGCGCTGGCGCATGTCCTGGGTTATGTTTCAAAAATCAATGACAACGACCTGAAAGCACTGGATCAAAAGGGTCAGGCAGAGAACTACGCCGCCGATCACAACATTGGTAAGCAAGGTATTGAGCGCTATTACGAAAACGAACTGCATGGAAAGACCGGTTATCAGGAGGTGGAAGTAGATAACCACGGACGCATCGTACGCCTGATCAAAGATGTGCCGCCCGTTGCCGGAAAAGATATCCATCTGACGCTGGATTTACATTTACAGCAATATATTGAGAGCCTGTTGGCTGGCCAGCGTGCCGCCGTTTTGGTTGAAGATCCACACGACGGTTCCGTACTGGCGATGGTCTCAAACCCCAGCTATGACCCTAATCCGTTTGTCAAAGGCATCAGCTATCAGGACTATAACAAGCTACTCCAGGATAAAGACCTGCCATTAATCAACCGCGTCACGCAGGGGTTGTACCCTCCCGCTTCAACGGTCAAACCGTATATGGCGATGTCGGCATTACTGAATGGTGTGATCACGCCGCAGACCAGTTTCTTCGGTGCTCCTACCTGGACGCTACCCGGCACCGAGCGACATTACCGTGACTGGAAAAAAACGGGCCACGGTATGCTGGATGTCACCAAAGCGATAGAAGAGTCTGCCGATACGTTCTTCTATCAGGTGGCGTATATGATGGGGATCGACCGGATTAACAGCATGCTCAGCCAGTTTGGTTACGGTAAACCGACCGGCATCGATCTTGATGAGGAGTATAACGGCCTGCTCCCGAGCCGTGAATGGAAGCAAAAAGTGCACAAAAAAGCCTGGTATCAGGGGGATACTATTTCAGTTGGCATCGGCCAGGGCTACTGGATTGCCACGCCTATCCAGATGGTAAAAGCCATGGTCGCACTGATTAACAACGGTAAGGTTATCGTCCCTCACCTGCTGCTCGATGAAGAGAGCGGCAAAACCATCACGCCGTATCAGGCTCCAGAAGCACCGTCACAAATCGCCTCAGCCTCATCGCCCTACTGGGGACTGGTGCGTCAGGCGATGTTCGGCATGGCGAATGAACCCAATGGTACAGGTTATAAGTTCTTTCACACCGCGCCTTATGGCATTGCGGCGAAAAGTGGCACCTCACAGGTCTTTAGCCTGAAAGAAAATCAAACCTACAATGCGAAGATGATCCCTGTCCGATTGCGCGACCACGTGTTTTATACCGCATTTGCACCCTATAAGAACCCGAAAGTCGCGGTGGCATTAATTCTGGAAAACGGCGGCAGCGATGGTGTCACCGCCGCGCCGGTAATGCGTCAAATCATGGATCATCTGTTTGCCCCGCAGGACAACACGGTACAAACAGTGACGACTGAACCATCAGGTCCGATAGCGGTATCGCCATCGAACACCGATATCAAAAATACTTTCGCAAGTATTCGGTAAGACACAGCATCGCCATCGCCTGTCCGTAAGGCATGGAGGTCCGAGGAATATTGCGGTAGAAATCGAGATTGTGTCCCATCCCGGTACCAAACGAGGTGTGCAGCAGTTCACCTTCCGGTGAAATATGCTGCACAATGCCGCGAATGGCTTTTTCGGCCACCAGCGCATACTCTTGCCCAGCATAGCGTTTACGTACTGCTTTGAGGATCCCATAGGCAAATCCGGCAGTTGCCGATGCTTCCAGATACGACTGCGGGTCGTCCAGCAAGGTATGCCACAACCCACTTTCATCCTGGCATTTCGCCAGCGCCGCGATTTGCGCGTTCAGGACCTGTACCAGATAGCGGTGAACAGCATTGTTTTCCGGTAAATCAAGTAATTCAAGGAAGTCCGGGATCACGATAGTTAACCAACTGTTGCCACGCGCCCAGCGGGCATTGGCAAAGTTGTGATTTCCTTCATAGCTCCAGCCGTGGAACCACAGCCCTGTTTCTTTATCCATCAGATTTTGCACGTGCAGCAGGAACTGATACGTTGCCTCTTCGATATAGTCCGGGCGATTGAGTAGCTTGCCAATCTTCGCCAGCGGTAAAACCGTCATCATCAGCGTGTCATCCCACATCTGCTGGTGGTTTTCTTCCGCCAGCGTGATGTGTTGCATACCACCGAATGCGGTACGCGGCATCTCATGCATTGCCCACTCAGCCCAGCTGTCGAGCCACGGCAGATACGCGGGATTACGCGTCTCTTCATAGCGATACGCCAACGTTAAAAATGGCGCCATGGTATTCACATTTTTGGTGGTTGCGCCTTCGGCAAAGCGATCGGTAAACCAGCTGTCGATGATATCGCGCATCGTTTCATCGCCGGTTTGCAGATAGTACTGATACATCCCGTATAAACCGATGCCGTGGGTCCACTCCCATCCCGCCCAGCCCTTGGTATCAATTACGCGTCCATCGTCCAGACGCAGCAAGAACTCGCCGGTTTCGTCATGAATATTGACCAGGTTATGCGTCACCTTTTTGATCAGTGTTTTTAATTCATCCCTGGCAATAAAATGTTCTGGCTGGCGCAATAACGGGCTATGTTTAACCGGGTAAACAATCATTTACTTAACCTCTGTCAATGTCGGATTCAATGCTGTGACCTGCCCCTGTTGCGGCGCAGCAGCTTTATTTGGGAGGCCCCGCAATCCTCGCTTTGACAATGGGCATCCTTATAGAGTCACAGTAAAAGCTAACAGGAAGTGAAACCTTTCTATTTCTGCCAGAGGGATTCGTGAAATGGCAACAATACAAAGAGCCCGGCAACGTACGTCACTTATTTTATAAAACGTCGTTTCCATTTAATTGAATGAGAAGATTGAATGTTGAAACAACCAGCAGTTTCCACTACTGGTCTGAATGACGGAGGGTGTTAACGGTAGTTCACAATCACCTGATTGCTCTGAATGCGTAACGCGGGGATCAGGCGACCACCGCCAGGGACTTCCCAGACAAAATGCATCGGTTCAATGGCCGGAACATTATTGAACCCGTTGGTGGTTCCACTTTGCCCGTCCAGCTCGACACATCGGGACTGAGAACATAAACGCACCCGCAAACCTGCGGGCGTGGGGCCATTCAGCTCATAGCGCCAGGCCACCAGCGTCATCAAACCCGAGACCGGCTGGCTGGGAACTAAAGGCGCAGACGAGGCTGACTGGCCACGGTGATTTAAGGTGATCCCCATTCCGCTAGCCTGCCAGGCCCCTTCTCCGGCGGCCTGCGCCATCAGAGGAAAAAATAACAACCACAGTAACTTTCGCATTATTTACCTCCAATGGTCGCCGTCATGCGGATATGGCGGTTATCGGAAAGCTCCATGTTCGATAACACCACCAACTGCGGGATGCTGCGACGTAAAAACCGCGCCAGTAACGGACGTAACGCGTGATTAACCAGCAAGACCGGCGGCGCGCCCAACATTTCCTGTCGGGACAGCGCTTCCTGAGTCTGGGCCAGCAGTCGGTCTGCCAGCCCAGGCTCCAGGCCGCCGCCGCCCTGCAGTGCTTGCAGCAGCAAACGCTCGAGTGGAGTATCAAGACCGATAACCTGAACCTCTTCATTACCCGGGAACCACTGCTGAGTGATGGCGCGTCCTAACGCAACACGGACGACCGCGGTAAGCTCATGCGGATCGTTTTGCAGCGGCGCGTGTTCCGCCAGCGTTTCAAGGATGGTGCGCATATCGCGAATCGGTACTTTCTCATCCAGCAAGTTCTGCAGCACTTTATGCAGCGTGGTGAGTGTCACAACACCCGGCACCAGATCTTCCGTCAGCTTCGGCATCTCCTGCGACACACGATCCAGTAGCTGTTGCGCCTCCTGACGGCCAAACAGCTCAGCGGCGAACTGCCCAATCAGGTGGTTTAGATGCGTAGCGACAACAGTACTGGCTTCAACCACCGTAAAGCCCTGAATTTGCGCCTGTTCTTTCAATGCGCTTTCAATCCAGATAGCGTCCAGTCCGAAAGCCGGATCGACCGTTTTCTCACCCGGCAGCGACCCGGCGGCAGTACCTGGGTTAATGGCCAGCCAACGTCCCGGATAGGCGTCACCGCTGCCAATTTCCACCCCTTTCATCAAAATTCGATAGCGGGCCGGCTGCAGATCCATGTTGTCACGGATATGTACCACCGGCGGCAGGAAGCCCATATCCTGGGCAAATTTCTTACGAATACTGCGAATTCGCCCCAGCAATTCGCCATCCTGCTGAAAGTCCACCATTGGGATCAGGCGGTAACCTACCTCCATGCCCAGCGAATCTTCCAGCTGCACGTCGTTCCATGTGGCTTCCACCACGGAGTTGTTTTCCGGCATTTTCACCGGCTGCGGTTCATCCGGCGCTTTTTGCTCGCGACCGCGCATCCACCAGGCCAGGCCCAGTAATGCGGCAGTAAACATCAGAAACACCAGGTTCGGCATGCCCGGAACCAGGCCCAAAAGTCCAAGTACCGCCGCACTGAGCAGCATAACGCTGGGGTTGCTGAACAGTTGGGTCACCATCTGTTCACCTACGTCCTGGTCGGTACTCACGCGGGTCACGATAACGCCCGCCGCGGTAGAGATAACCAGCGCGGGAATTTGTGCCACCAGCCCGTCACCGATGGTCAGCAGGGTATAACTTTCCGCAGCGCTGCCCATGCTCATACCATGCTGCAACACCCCAACTAACAGACCGCCGACTACGTTGATCACCATGATCAAAATACCGGCGATGGCGTCTCCACGGACGAATTTACTCGCACCGTCCATTGAGCCGTAAAAATCCGCTTCCTGGGTCACTTCCGAGCGTCGTTTTTTAGCTTCATCTTCGCCAATCAGACCGGCATTCAAATCCGCATCAATCGCCATCTGCTTGCCGGGCATTCCGTCCAGTACAAAGCGCGCGCCTACCTCGGCGATACGTCCTGCACCTTTAGTGATTACCATAAAGTTAATGATGACAAGAATCACGAAGACCACGATACCAATCGCGAAGTTACCGCCCACCAGGAAGTGACCAAAGGCTTCAACCACCTTCCCCGCCGCCGCCGCGCCAGTGTGTCCTTCCATCAAAATGATACGGGTCGACGCGACGTTCAGGGCCAAACGTAATAATGTGGTAAACAGCAAAATCGTCGGGAATGCGGCAAACTCCAGCGTACGCTGGGTGAACATCGCCACCAGCAGCACCATGATCGACAGCGCAATGTTAAATGTGAACAGCAAATCGAGGACGAAAGCCGGCAGCGGCAGCACCATCATCGACAGGATCAGCAGGATGAGGATCGGTCCGGCAAGGATTTGCCATTGCGTGGATTTCAGGTTGCTGGGCAGACGCAGCATCGCGACCAGATTAGCCATCAGTATTCTTCTCGTTCATGAAATCCAGTGCTTCAGGCACCGGAAGGTTTTCAGGTTGTGGTGGACGCTTGCCGCCAGCCAGACGCCAGCGTTTTAGCTGCCATACCCATGCCAGTACTTCGGCAACGGCGGCATACAATTGACCCGGTATTTGCTGACCTATTTCAGCATGGCGATAGAGCGCACGCGCCAGTGGTGGCGCTTCTAACGTAGGAACACGGTGCTCTGCGCCAATTTCACGAATGCGCAGCGCAACCAGTCCGGCCCCCTTAGCGACAACTTTCGGGGCACTCATTTTGTTCTCGTCATACTTCAACGCCACTGAGTAGTGCGTAGGGTTAGTGACAATAACGTCTGCTTTTGGTACATCCGCCATCATGCGACGCTGAGCGGCCGCGCGCTGCATTTGACGAATTTTGCCCTTAACGTGCGGGTCACCTTCGCTTTGCTTAAATTCATCACGGATATCCTGACGCGACATACGCAGTTTTTTCAGATGGCTATAGATCTGGAAAAAGACGTCGAACCCCACCATCGGAATGACGCCAAGCACCACCAGTAGTGCACACATACCGACTAAATCCAGGGCGTTGCCCATCGCCGTAATCGGTGACTCCGCCATCAGACGCATCATCGCTGGCCAGTTATGCCAGAGATAAAATCCGGCCACGCTTCCCACTAACGTGGACTTCAGTATCGCTTTGAGCAGTTCTGCGCCGGTTTGCGCGGAAAACATGCGCTTAATGCCCGGTAACGGATTCAGCTTAGAGAATTTGGGTTGCAGGGATTTACCGCTGAAGATCAAACCGCCAAGCATCACCGGAGAGATTAAAGCCACCAGAACGACGCCGGTAATCAACGGCAACAGCGCAATCATCGCGTCTTTAATCAGCAGGATGATTTGGCTCAGGATCAGATTCGGGTCGTTGACCATACTGTGGTCAAAACGTAATCCGGTCGACAGCATGCCAGCCAGTCTGCGGGCAAGCGACTCCCCACCAATCCAGATAATGCACACACCCACCAGCAAAATAAGTAGTGAGGTCAGCTCTTTGGATCGGGGGATCTGCCCTTCTTCCCGTGCTTTTTCAAGTCGGTGGGGTGTGGGGGCTTCTGTTTTGTCGTCGTCGCTTTCTTCTGCCACGCATCAGACCCTGGATAGAGATATAGGCGAGAATGATGCCAGAACAGCTATCCAGCAATGGGAAGAGTAAGCGGTAAAAAAGACGGGATTTATGGCTTTAAGCAGAATTGCGCGTAAGCCGGATGAGAGGTCCACGCCTCACATCCGGCAAATACTCATCAGAACCCGAGGCTATCCAGCAGGTCGTCAACCTGATCCTGACTTGCCACTACGCCAGCTTTCGAGGCGTCAACCTGCGGGCCGTTAAGCAAGCTTTCGTTTTCACGTTTTGGACGAGCGCCCTGTTCCGGAATGTTTTCCAACAGAACCATCAGCAGCTGACGTTCAATTTCCTGGATAACATCCATCATGCGCTTGATGACCTGTCCGGTGAGATCCTGGAAATCCTGCGCCATCATGATGTCCAGCAACTGGGCATTGGTAAAGCTGGTATGTCCGGGCACATCACCAAGGAATTGACGGGTATCGGTGACCAGTTCTCGAGCGTCGGACAGTTCGATCGGATTTTCGAACCATTCATCCCAGCGTTTGGTCAGGTCTTTGGCCCCTTTTTCCATCGCGTCCTGATGCGGCTGCGAAGCTTCTACACTGTTCAGCGCGCGCTCTGCCGCCTGAGCGGTCATCTGTACAACGTAATCGAGACGATCGCGGGCATCGGGAATCGCTTCTGCCGCTTCGGCAATGGCCTGATCCAGCCCCAGTTCACGCAAGCTGTCGCGCAGCATTCGGGTCAAACTGCCGATGCGCGCGATGATGTCCCCTGCAGAGTGCTCGTCAGCAGGTTTAATTTGTGGTTGCATCATCATCACACCCTCACATGCCCAGTTTCTCAAAGATTTTATTCAGTTTTTCTTCCAGCGTCGCCGCTGTGAACGGTTTCACGACATAGCCACTGGCACCTGCCTGTGCTGCCGCAATGATATTCTCTTTTTTGGCTTCTGCCGTGACCATCAGTACCGGCAGAGAAGCCATCCCGCCATCGGCACGGATGGTTTTCAGCAGTTCCAGCCCATCCATGTTCGGCATGTTCCAGTCAGAAATAACAAAACCGAATCCCCCAGCCTGCAGCTTGTTCAGCGCATCCACGCCGTCCTCAGCTTCTTCAACATTGTTGAATCCCAGCTCTTTGAGCAAGTTACGCACGATGCGACGCATGGTGGAAAAGTCATCCACAACCAAAAACTTAAGCTCTTTATCCGCCATAAAAATAAACTCCTGATTCAAATACGTATTGCCTGTCCGGCACTAATTTTCACCAGCATTTGCTGGCTCACCTGGCTAAGATCGACCACTTCGCTTACGCCACCCATATTGATGGCCTCGCGCGGCATGCCGAACACCACACAACTTGCTTCGTTTTGCGCAATGGTCCAGGCTCCCGCCTGGTTCATCGCTAACATTCCGGCTGCGCCATCGTTGCCCATACCGGTCAGGATCACCCCGACGGCATTGCGCCCCGCATGTTTCGCCACCGAATGGAACAGCACATCCACTGAGGGTCGATGCCGATTAACCGGCGGACCGTCATGAATTTTGATTTGATAGTTCGCGCCGCTGCGCGCCAGTTCCATATGCTTGTCACCCGGCGCGATATATGCATGCCCCGGGAGTACGCGCTCTCCGTCTTCAGCTTCTTTCACGGTTATCTGACACAGTTTGTTCAGACGTTCGGCGAACGAACGGGTAAATCCAGGCGGCATATGCTGGGTAATAAGAATACCGGGACTTGAAAGCGGCAATGGCTGGAGTACATGGCGAATTGCCTCTGTTCCTCCGGTTGAGGCGCCAATCACCAACAGTTTTTCCGAACTGAGTAATGGCCCCGCTTTCAAGGTCGTCGGTGCCGCCATGGGCTTATGGGCCGCCAGTTTTGCCCGCGATGCGGTGCGGATTTTCTCCGCAATCATCTCGCTATACGCCAGCATTCCTTCGCGGATCCCCAGTTGCGGTTTGGTGACAAAATCAATCGCCCCCAGTTCCAGGGCCCGCAGCGTGACCTCTGAACCTTTACCGGTCAGTGAAGAAACCATCACCACCGGCATTGGACGCAGGCGCATCAACTTCTCAAGGAAGTCGAGGCCGTCCATGCGCGGCATTTCCACGTCCAGCGTCAGGACGTCGGGATTGTATTTTTTGATTAAATCCCGGGCGACCAACGGATCCGGCGCCGTCGCCACCATTTCCATATCACTGTGGCTGTTAATAATTTCGGTCATGATTTGACGCATCAATGCAGAATCATCTACCGACAACACCCTGATTTTACTCATGCTTTATCCTTACCTGGCGCATGCGCATACACGGTCTGTCCACGCAGGCTAAACTCGCGCACGAGGTTGCTAAAGTTTTCTGAATGACCTGCAAACAGCAGCCCATCGGGTTTAAGAAGAGGAACAAAACGGTGCAAAATGTCCTGCTGCGTCGTTTTATCGAAATAGATCATCACGTTACGGCAAAATATGGCATCAAAAGGGCCTGGCACGTTGTACTGCTTATCCAGTAAGTTCACGCTGGAAAACTCAACATGACCTGCCAGTTCCTGCCGAACGCGTACCAGCCCTTCATGCGGTCCGGTGCCGCGCATGAAATAACGCTGCAGCTGCTGGGGTGACAGCGTCTTTAGCTCATCGAGGCGATAAATGCCATTTCTGGCCTTTTCCAGCACTTCGGTATCAATGTCGCTGGCAAAAACACGCCAGCGGCCCGGTGCCATACCTAAGGTATCGGCAAGCGTAATCGCAATGCTGTAGGGTTCTTCTCCGGTTGACGCCGCCGCGCTCCAGACGCGGTATTCACCGTTGCGCCGACGAGCATGATCTGACAGCACCGGAAAATGATGCCCTTCGCGAAAAAACGCGGTCAGGTTGGTAGTCAGGGAATTAATAAAAGCCTGCCATTCAGCACTGTTCTGGTTAGCTTCCAGCATGCTGAGATAGCGACCAAAGTCATCCAGCCCCAGGGTACGCAGACGACGAACAAGGCGGTTATAAACCATGTCCCGCTTATGGTCGGCCAGTACGATCCCCGCACGCTGGTAGATTAATTGACATATCCGACGAAAATGCGCGTCAGACAGCGCGAGGCGCTGTGTCATCTGTAACAATAATGACGTTTGCCCGGAGGGCAGAGATGATGTCATAGCGCCTTCTCAATCACATTCAGGATACAACGGGCGCAACCTGAGGCTGCGCCAACTCTTGTTTTGCTACGGTTTGCTCTTCAAGTTTAAAAAATGCGACACAGGCAGAAAGATGATCGGCCTGCGTCGCAAGTTGTCCGGCGGCGGATGCGGCTTCTTCCACCAGCCCGGCGTTTTGCTGCGTCACTGAGTCCATCTGGCTGACGGCCTGCGCCACCTGCTCAATGCCTCTGCGCTGTTCATCGGATGCCGAGGCAATCTCGCCCATGATGTCGTTAACCCGGGTCACCGAACTGACTATTTCCGTCATAGTGCGCGACGCCATATCCACCAGCTGCGAGCCCTGATGCACCCGGGTGACAGATTCCTCAATGAGCCCCTTAATTTCTTTCGCCGCCTGCGCGCTACGGCTTGCCAGATTACGCACTTCACCAGCGACGACGGCAAAACCACGTCCTTGCTCCCCCGCCCTGGCGGCCTCTACCGCGGCATTCAACGCCAGGATATTGGTCTGGAAGGCAATGCTGTCAATCACGCCAATGATGTCGCCGATTTTCTGCGAGCTGGCAGAAATCTCATGCATGGTGCTGGCAACCCGGGACGTCTGCTCGCCACCTTTATGCGCTGTGTCTGCCGCACTTTTGGCAATTCCTGACGCCTGGCGCGCGTTATCAGCGTTCTGGCCGACGGTGGCGGTCAGTTGTTCCATGCTGGCTGCCGTTTGTGCCAGCGCAGCCGCCTGCTGTTCGGTTCGCGAAGATAAATCGTTATTGCCCATCGCGATTTCTGAAATACCGCTATGCATGGCTGAGCTGCCCTGACGAACGTCACTTACCGTTTCGCGTAACGCCTTTTGCATCTTCTGCAGGCTGGCAAAAATGGCCGAGATCTCATTGCGCCCATAAACCGCTACCGGTCGTGCCAGATTTCCCGCGGCAATACTGTCAAAATGGCTGCCAATAATCGCCAGCGGCTGAACGATCATCTTGCGCGACCAGAACAGCGCACCGCTGGTGAGCAGTGCCGCCAGTACCACCATGGTGGCGAAAATCACCCCCGACATGTGATAATTGCGCTGACTCTGCTCTCCTGCCGTTTGCAACACGCTGTCGATGTTGCTCTGCCACGCATTCACATTCGCATCAAAAGCATCCTGAGCCGCCTGCACCGGCGCAGTCAGAAAATCTGACAACTGATTGTTTTCAAGCCAGGTGGCTTGATGCGCGAGAGCGCTATGCCACTGGTTGAAATTTTTCTCAGTTGCGCCTAACAGCGCCTTGCCTTGTTCCGTCGCATCCGACGTCGCTATAAAGCGTTTAAACATCAATTCAGATTGCGCCAGGCTATCGCGCGCGAGGGTCATCAGCGTTTTGATGTCCTCTGGCGGATAGCTCAGGGCGGTCAGCGTCCCTGCCTTATTAAGGGCCGTACTGGCCTGTAATAACACAGCGCGGGTTTGTGCCAGCGCAGCGCGTTGCTGATTACTCCGTTCGACCTGATTCAGGTTCTGAAAACCGTCCCGAAATGCCCAGAAGGACAAGCCATTACTGCCAATCTGCAAAACACCGCAGAGGATTAAAATCAAAAACAGCGTGGTCGAAATTCGAATACGATTAAACATCAACGCTCCCATCGGGCGGCACTGGCCGCGGTTTAACTATCAGTCAAAATGTTTCCCAATTCGTATCTTGTTCAATGCTCTGGCGCGGATAGGATGCGCCCGGGGCTGCTGGTAATCGTGTATCGCGCGGTTTTGTCGAGGCCGGACGTGACGCAAGACGGAAAGTCGATACCGACTGCGTCAGGCGACTGGCCTGTTCTTCAAGAGCGGCCGCTGCGGCAGCTGACTCCTGTACCAAAGAGGCGTTCTGCTGCGTCACGCGATCCATTTCAGAGACCGCGAGCGCAACCTGATCAATCCCCCGGCTTTGCTCGTCGGAGGCTGAGGCAATCTCACCCATGATATCGGTCACCCGCGTCACGGCATTGACGATGTCGTTCATCGTTTCCCCAGCGCTTTCTACCAGTACAGAACCGGTATCAACCCGGGAAACGGAATCTTCAATCAACGCTTTGATCTCTTTTGCCGCCTGCGCACTGCGGCTTGCCAGATTACGCACCTCGCCCGCTACCACGGCAAAGCCACGGCCTTGCTCACCGGCGCGTGCTGCTTCAACCGCCGCGTTCAGTGCGAGAATGTTGGTCTGAAAGGCAATGCCATCGATGACGCTGATGATGTCGGCGATTTTCTTCGAGCTATCGGCGATTTCGTGCATGGTGTTCACCACGCTATCAACCACTTTGCCGCCATGCTGCGCGGTGTCAGAAGCGCTTTTCGCCAGTTGCGAGGCCTGACGCGCGTTGTCCGCGTTTTGCTTCACGGTTGCGGTCAGCTGTTCCATGCTGGCTGCGGTCTCTTCCAGCGCAGAGGCCTGCTGTTCCGTACGAGATGAAAGATCGGTGTTTCCGCTGGCAATTTCGCTGGTACCGGAATAAATCGCATCAGAGCCTTCACGCACCAGAGTGACGGTTTCCGTCAGTGAGCGCTGCATATGATCAACCGTACTGGCCAACTCGCCGATTTCGTTACGACCGCTAACGGTGAGAGTTGCGGTCAGGTTACCGCTGGCGATTTCCCGAATATGGGCAATAACGCGGGAAAGAGGATTAAGCAGGGTATGACGGATACCGTACCAGACCACCACCAGAATCAGTACCAGCACGACGGCCAGCACGCCAAGCTGCCATTGGGCGAAATGGTAATCCCGCGCGCTTTGATCAAATGCCTGAACGTAAAGCTTTTCGCTAACGCTGGCGTACTTGCCCAGCGCCTCGCCGAGCGCGTTTTGCATTCCCTGCGTAGGCTGCGCAAAGTAGGCGTCCATATTGCCGCTTTCCAGAAACTGAACCAGCTCTGCCAGGGCCGCATGGTACTGCTGATATTTTTCCTCAACGTTGCCGCTGGCTTCTGCCATTTCCGGCAACGGTGTGATGTTTTTAAATTTTGCGTAATGCGTTTCAGCCTGCGCCAGCGATGCTTTCGCATTCTTCAGCAGATCGTTTTTGGCGCTGCTTTGCTGGTTAGACGCATCCATCATCATGCGCGCAGAAGAACGGCTTAAATTGATTCGTGTTTGCAGCATCAGATCCCATGTTGAGGTGAGTTCACTTTGCTGCTGTCGAAGATCGTTCGAAATAACAAAACTTTGCTGATTCTGCTGCAATGAAGAAAACAACAGACCACCGGAAACAAGCTGTAGCAGTGCGAAAACCCCCAGCACCATCATCAGCATTGTGACAACGCGGATACGGTTAAACATAAGGCACCTTCCTGAAAACGAGTTATCAACGTTATCGGCAGTGGCTGAGATAACTTTACGTTTGCGAAAAGGAAATCCTGAAGGGATGTGAAGCCTGGCGAGGGGAAGGTAAAAACGCGTGCGCAACAACCACAAATCATTCACATAAAAACACCACATTTATCATGCAAATAACATTTATATTCATCGGTAAGCACGGTCAGATTGGCTGAAACACGCTTTTTTGTGTGATTGAGATCACACAATAACTTTGTAAATACCACAACAAAATGGATAAAAAATTAAAAAAAGTTGTATCCGCTTACGCTTTAATCCAATTTATATGATGAATACTTCGTTACCACTTAATAAGTATAAAAAATGAGTAACCGATCAATAAATGTTAAATCCTTACTGAGGGCTTTTTAGTGGCAAATGCAAACAAACTCACGTTGTTTATCGTGATCTTCATGCTGGCGGGGATCCTGTCGGGTGCGGTGATCCACTCTTATGCCTCCCCCGGCGTTGTAACCGCCTGGGCCGATAATATTACGCTTCTCACCGACATCTTTTTACGTCTGATTAAGATGGTGATCGCGCCTTTAGTATTCAGCACCCTGACCGTTGGTATTATGCGTCTGGGGGAAACGTCCACCATCGGTCGTGTGGGCGGGAAAGCGATGATCTGGTTTATCAGCTCTTCTATATTGTCTATTCTGGTCGGTCTGTTTGTGGTTTCCCTTGAGCAACCCGGCAGCGGGCTGAACCTGGCGATCCCGCAGGAAGCCACCGACACCGGTCTCGCCGTGGGCGGCATGAGCCTGAAAGGTTTTCTGACGCATACCATTCCAACCAGCATCGCCGAAGCGATGGCTAACAATGAGATCCTGCAAATTGTGGTGTTCTCGATGTTCTTCGGTATTGGTGGCGCATCCCTTGGTGAGAAATTCAACGCCCCGCTGGTTGCGGCGCTGGATGTCGTTTCCCACATTATGCTGAAAGTGACTGGCTACGTGATGTACGTTGCACCGCTGGCTATTTTTGCCGCCATCTCTTCCGTAATCTCCACCCAGGGGCTGGGGATCCTGCTTAACTATGCGTCGTTTATCGGCGGCTACTATGTGGCGATTTTACTGACCTGCCTGGTTCTGCTGGCGGTGGGTTATGTCATGCTGAAAAAAGAGGTATTTCGCCTGGTAAGCATGCTGAAAGACCCGGTTCTGGTCGCATTCACTACCAGCAGCTCTGAGGCCGCTTATCCGAAAACGCTGGAGCAATTAACTAAATTTGGCTGCTCACCCAACATCGTGTCATTCGTGCTGCCTATCGGTTATTCGTTTAACCTGGTTGGTTCCATGGTCTACTGTTCATTTGCCTCCATGTTTATCGCGCAGGCCTATAATATTCACCTCTCCTTCGCAGAAATCACCGTCCTGATGCTGACGCTGATGCTGGCGTCCAAAGGGATTGCCGGTGTGCCGCGTTCAGCACTGGTGGTGCTGGCTGCAACCATCCCGAGCTTTAATATTCCGGTCGCCGGGATCCTGTTACTGATGGGAATTGACCACTTCCTGGATATGGGACGTTCAGCAATCAACGTATTAGGTAACGGGATTGCAACGGCGATGCTGGCGCAGGATGAAGGTTTACTGGAAGAAGAACCGGAGCTGGTTGAGCGGGAAGCGTAAGAGGGAAACCTGCCGGATGCACTACGCTAATCCGGCCTACAACAGCACTCATTGTAGGCCGGATGAGTTATGGTGATTATGCGACGTGGGAAGCGGCAATATCCAGCAGCGCCATTTCTTCGCTGTTCAGCAGCTTCTCAATGTTGACCAGAATCAGCATCCGGTCACCCAGCGCACCTAATCCCGTCAAATATTCCGTCGACAGCGTAACCGCAAACTCCGGTGCAGGACGGATTTGATCCGTCGTCAGCGACAGGACATCCGAGACGCCATCAACCACAATCCCAACCACCCGCTGCCCCAGATTCAGCACAATCACCACGGTGTTTTCGTTGTAATCCACATCGCTCTGGCTAAATTTCACGCGCAGGTCGACGATAGGCACAATCACACCACGCAGGTTCGTAACGCCTTTGATAAACGAAGGCGTGTTAGCAATGCGCGTCACCTGATCATAACCACGGATTTCCTGCACTTTCAGGATATCGATACCGTACTCTTCATCCCCCAGCGTAAACACGAGGAATTCCTGACCTGACGGTTCGCCGGCCAGTTTAGTTACATTACTCATACCGGTCATATTATTCCCTTCTCACTCAATCAGGCGGCTGTGATCGCCACACGTTGTTCGCGGTTTAACCCCTGCAATGCAGAGACATCGACAATCAGCGCGACGCTGCCATCGCCGAGGATCGTTGCAGCAGAAATACCTGGCACTTTGCGGTAGTTACTTTCCAGGTTTTTGACCACCACCTGGTGTTGGCCAATTAACTGATCGACCAGCAGCGCATAGCGACGTCCTGCACTTTGTAAAATCACTACAATGCCCTGAGTTGCTTCTGTTTTTGCGCCTTCAACCTCGAAGACTTTCCACAGCTCAACCAGCGGTAAATATTCGCCACGCACTTCCAGCACGCGCTCTCCTCCGGCCAGCGGATGGAGATCTTCTTCGCGCGGTTGCAGCGATTCCATCACGGCATTCAGTGGCAGAATGAAGACCTCATCCGCCACGCGCACGGACATCCCGTCGAGGATCGCCAGCGTCAGCGGCAGCAGAATGCGAATAGTAGTCCCCTGTCCCTGTTTAGACTGGATCTCAACATGGCCGCCCATCTCCTGGATATTTCGCTTCACCACATCCATACCCACGCCGCGTCCGGAAACATCCGTCACCTGTTCAGCGGTCGAAAAGCCTGGCGCGAAGATCAACATACCCACTTCGTCATCGCTCATGTTTTCGTGAATCGGCATGCCCTGAGAGACAGCTTTAGCCAGGATACGTTCGCGGTTCAGGCCAGCGCCATCATCGGTCACTTCAATACAAATATTCCCGCCTTGATGCTCCGCGGAAAGCGTCAGATTGCCAATTGGGCTTTTGCCTGATTCAAGGCGTTTTTCCGGCAGTTCGATACCATGGTCGAGGCTGTTACGCACCAGGTGCGTCAACGGATCGATGATGCGTTCAATCAGGCTCTTATCGAGTTCGGTTGAGCTACCTACCTGCGTCAGCTCGACCTGTTTACCCAGCTTACCGGCCAGATCGCGCACCAGACGAGGGAAACGACTGAACACATACTCCATCGGCATCATACGAATCGACATCACCGACTCTTGCAAATCTCGGGCGTTACGTTGTAACTGACCCATACTGGTGATGAGATCGCCATGATTGACAGGATCCAGTTCGTTAGAGCGCTGGGCCAGCATCGACTGCGTGATCACCAACTCACCGACCAGGTTAATAAGCTGATCAACCTTTTCAACCGCTACGCGGATACTGGTCGACTCGCTGGCGCGGGCTGGTTTTTCACGTTCCACGCGGCTATGTGGTGCTTCACTGGCGGTAGCTTTCACCGCAGGTGCCACAGCAACCGGCTGCGGCTCAGTGACAACAGCCACCTCTTCAGGTTCAACTGCCACAGGCGCTGCACTGACGGTTTCGAATTCAATTTGGTCAGCTTCAATGACAAAGCAGAGCACCGCGATGATGTCATCTTCTGCAAGGTTGCCATCAAGCGTTGCTGATAACGTGTCGCTACCTTTTACCACATCGGTTAAGGTCGCCAGATTCCCCAGTTCCTCTTCCAGTAAATCCACTTCGCTGGCTTTCAGACGCGAGAGAGTAATGCGTTTTTTGCTCTCTTCACTGGCGGGTTCAGGCTTTTCAACCGCCTCTTCCTGCATCGCGGCGCTGTCAACAACGCTCAGTTTTGCTGAGTTGACAACTGCCGGTGCGGTTTCACCTTTCGCTTCGAGCGCTAACTGCCGTAACGCCTGGCAGATGTACTCAAAACTTTCGGCATCAGGCTCCACTGAGCTTTTATAGGCGTCGAGCTGTTCCTGCATAATATCTTTCGTTTCCAAAAACAGGTTGATAATGTCGGCATTGAGCTGCATCTCGCCACGCCGCGCTTCATCCAGCAGGTTTTCCATCAGATGGGTCGTTTCCTGCAAAATGGTAAAGCCGAAGGTGCCCGCCCCGCCTTTAATCGAGTGCGCTGCACGAAAAATGGCATTCAGCTGTTCGGAATCCGGGGCTTCAGGAACCAAATCAAGAAGGTGTTGCTCCATATCAGCCAACAGTTCGTCAGCTTCATCAAAAAATGTCTGATAAAAATCGCTAATATCCATGCTCACGCTATCACCTCGGATTGGCTGGTGGCGATGTGGGAACGCTTGCCGGCGGAAGTTCCGCTGGCTGTTGTAAGACACTTACCGGCTCATTCTGGCTTTCAGCGTTTTCATGCAAAATGGCCTCTTCCGCCTGCTTATTGAGAACCAGCAGGCTAATACGGCGGTTGATAGCGTCTTCGGGACCGCGATCGCTCAGACGCATCGTGGCGGCCATACCTACCACACGTAATACTTTTCCATCATCCAGACCGCCGCTAACCAGCTCGCGACGCGATGCATTTGCGCGATCGGCGGACAATTCCCAGTTGCTGTACCCTTTCTCACCATTCGCGTAAGGGTAATCATCCGTGTGACCGGAAAGGCTGATCCGGTTAGGGATCCCGTTGAGCACCGGAGCAATCGCGCGCAGGATATCGCGCATGTACGGCTCAACTTCAGCGCTACCGGTCTTAAACATCGGGCGATTCTGACTGTCGATAATCTGTATCCGCAGCCCTTCCTGAACTAAATCAATCTTTAAGTGCGGACGCAGCGCTCGCAGTTTGGGATCGGATTCAATCAGTTGATCGAGATCGCCGCGAAGTTTGCTCAAACGGCTCTGTTCCATACGTTTTCTCAGGTCATCAATATTCGGCTGCTTGTTCACCTCGCCCTGCTGCTGGGTGTAATCATCCCCACCGCCAGGAATCGGGCTTTGGCTATTCGAAATACGATTTCCCCCGGTCACTGCGGTGGCCAGCGGCGTACGGAAATATTCGGCAATCTGGATCAATTCTTTAGGGCTGGAAATAGAAATGAGCCACATCACCAGAAAGAAGGCCATCATCGCGGTCATAAAATCGGCGTAGGCGATTTTCCACGAACCATGCGCCCCACCACCGTGACCTTTATGTTTGCGTCGCTTTACAACGATAATGGGATGGGCCTGATTTTTCATGCGTCCTCGGTCGTCTGCTGCGCAGTTGGATTTCTCACCGCACGAACATGCTCTTCCAGCTCGATAAACGATGGTCGTTCGCTGGAATACAGAGTCTTACGACCAAACTCGACGGCAATTGGCGGCGCGTAACCATTCAGATTGGAGAGCAGCGTTATCTTCACGCACTGCATCATTTTGGTTGTTTCAGCGCTTTTCTGCCGCAGAACGCTGGCAAGCGGAGAAATAAATCCATAGGCCAGTAAAATACCCAGGAATGTCCCTACCATCGCATGCGCAATCAGCGAACCCAGCTCAGCCGCCGGACGATCGGCAGAAGCCAGCGCATGGACAACCCCCATGACCGCCGCCACAATGCCGAACGCTGGTAATGAATCACCCACCATTGCCAGACTGTTAGCCGGAACTTCGGCCTCACTTTCGTGAGTCTCAATTTCTTCGTCCATCAGCGCTTCAATTTCAAACGTGTTCATATTGCCGCTGATAATCAAACGCAGATAATCGACAATGAAATCAAGCATTACGGCATCCGCAAGAATGCGCGGATAGCTAGCGAAGATTTCGCTCTCTTTGGGGTTTTCGATGTCGCGTTCAAGCGAGAACATGCCCTGCTGACGTGACTTGGCCATCAGGCGATACAGCAGCGCCAGCAGATCCATATACATCGCTTTGGTGTATTTTGAACGACGAAAAAGCATCGGGATCGCTTTCATCGTCCCTTTGATGGCTTTCCCGTTATTGCCGACGATGAATGCCCCAATACCCGCGCCACCGATAATCACCAGCTCAGCCGGTTGATAGAGTGCCCCAAGGTGTCCGCCGGTCATCATGTAACCGCCGAAAACTGTACCAATAACAACCAGGTAACCTAATAAGATAAGCACGACATCATCCTTTCGCAATTGACTATGACAGGATGCGCAGTCGGGCAATTAACGTAAGGCCAGGACAAAAAAAAGCAGCGGTAATCGCTTACCGCTGCTGGAGTGTTTATCCACACCGTATCAGTTAAACAGCCTGTTCGATCTGTTCATCCAGCAGTTGTGGAATAATATCGGCAGCATTCTGGGAAAGTTTACGTCTTTTTACGGCCCGTGATGGCGGCTGGCATAAACTGCAGGCAAAGCTACCTGCGGGTTGGTGTGCATGGGTGATAAAATTCCCACCGCAGCAATTGCATTGGGACAACTCCAGCAATCCGCTGTCGACAAAACGAACCAGCGTCCATGCGCGAGTTAGCGCCAGCAGCGGCCCCTCTTCCGGCTGCGGGCACTGCTCAAGATATAAACGGTACGCTTTGATCACGGCATCCACGCCGCTGCACAAACCGGTTTTGAGCAGGAATTGCCATGCGTTGCAAAACATTGAAGCATGAATGTTTTGTTCCCACGTCATAAACCAGTCGGTGGAGAACGGCAGCATCCCTTTTGGCGGAGGGCTACCGCGTAATTCTTTGTACAGCTTGATAAGTCGACCACGGCTTAATTGCGTTTCGCTTTCCAGCATTTGCAAACGGGCGCCCAATGTGATTAATTCCATTGCTAACTGGATATCACGCGCTTCCTGAACAATGCTTTTTTCGCTCATCATCAAGCCCTTTTCTTACGTGCTGCATCATCAATGTCGCTTAACAGGCGTGTTGAAAGCATGATACCGGTATGAATTTGCTGAAGATCGTCAACGCGGGAGTCTTGCGTCAGGCGAGTAACAGTCTGGTGATCGTCGAAACGGAAATGACATACCAGTTGGTTTGTTTCGGCCAGTTTGACCATTTGAGGAAGTGTTAATGTTGCCAACGTGTCCGCCATTTCCTCGCTGATACCAAGGCGAAACATCGCAGATGCTTTGTCCTGAACGATCAAACGCTGTGCAAGCAATAAATATGACAAATTGATGTCATAAATGTGTTTCAGCAACTCGGATGTATGCATTATTTGCATCCATAATAACCAACATTGTTTTCATGCGGCAAAACCGCACCCCGTGATGTCGCCGGGAAGGCCCGGTAAAAAAAAAGCAAAAGGTCAAATACATAGCAGCGTGACGACACTTACGCGTTGTCTAAACATTCCTTCTTAAGAAGGCAGCGTCCCTTACAAGCTCACATCAATTCTTACAAATGTCTAAGATTTTTCCTAATTCGACGCAACTCTACCCGCCGTCAGTTACACATACAACGGAGCTATACTGCGAATTTAAAGAATATGTGATCAAGATCACATAAATCAGCCAAACACTTAACATAAATCCATCAGCGCGGCTTTTACTTTGCTTATTTTCTGACCCCATATTCTTCATTTCAATTCCTGGCGTACGAATATTCTTGCATTAAAAGCGAATAGTATTTTGTTCACAAACGTTAATATCACGTCGTGAAATAGCGAGTTGGATCACATATTTAATGTAAAACATTATTTTAATTAAATGCTTTGTAAACAAAGACTTAAATAATAAGGTTGATTAATTAATACCAGACAGTGATAACCACTTAAATGTTAAAATATGTTTATTTTTTATTAACACATTGTTTTCATTAGCAGTGGGTTTTACTTAAGTCACCTGAACATA
>NZ_MVFZ01000026.1:0-64952 GCF_002042945.1 Citrobacter sp. A316 | reverse complement strand
ATTTTACAAATGACAATGTAATACACATACATTTAAAGTTATAAAAAGATACTTAAGAAATATTTAGAAATATTTTAAATACATTTGTTACATGTTATATTTTAAATTAAATGAACTTCATAGATAGTATCAAAATGTAGTTACTTGGATAGTGCTACATATTCATTTTAATTATCATGCAAAGGGAATACATAATGAAAAGAAAAGTATTGGCACTGCTTCTCCCTGCTTTATTAGCTGCAGGCGCAGCAAATGCGGCTGAAATCTATAATAAGAACGGCAATAAACTGGATCTGTACGGTAAAGTCGATGGTCTGCGTTATTTCTCTGATAACCCTGGCGACGATGGCGATCAGACCTATGCACGTCTGGGCTTCAAAGGTGAAACCCAGATTAACGATATGCTGACCGGGTACGGTCAGTGGGAATACAATATAAAGGCCAACACTGCTGAAGGTGAAGGTTCAAATGCCGCAACTCGTCTGGCCTTTGCCGGTTTAGGTTTTGGCCAGAACGGTACCTTCGACTACGGTCGTAACTATGGCGTGGTCTACGACGTGGAAGCCTGGACCGATATGTTGCCAGAATTTGGTGGTGACTCCTACACCCAGACCGACGTGTATATGACCGGTCGTACCAACGGCGTTGCCACTTACCGTAATAATGGTTTCTTTGGCCAGGTTGATGGCCTGAACTTCGCACTGCAATACCAGGGTAATAATGAAAGTGCTGGTTCAGGCGAAGGTACTGGTAATGGTGACGGCCGGAAGCTGACACGAGAAAATGGTGACGGTTTCGGTATGTCTACGTCCTATGACTTCGACTTCGGTTTAAGTCTTGGTGCGGCGTACTCCAGTTCTGACCGTTCTAACAATCAGGTAGCTCGTGGTCGTGGTGATAGTAACTATACCAGCCGCTATGCTGGCGGTGAAACAGCGGATGCCTGGACCGTGGGTGTCAAATATGATGCCAATGATGTTTACCTGGCCGCCATGTACGCAGAAACCCGCAACATGACCGCTTACGGTGATGGCGGTATCGCTAACAAAACGCAGAACTTTGAAGCCGTTGCTCAGTACCAGTTCGACTTTGGTCTGCGCCCGTCCGTTGCATTCCTGCAATCTAAAGGTGTCGACTTAGGCGGCTGGGACCATGATAGCCGTGGTAACCCGCGTTACACTGATAAAGACCTGGTCAAATATGTTGATGTGGGCATGACTTACTACTTCAACAAAAACATGTCCACCTATGTCGATTATAAAATCAACCTGCTGGACGAAGACGACAGCTTCTATGAAAGCAATGGTATCGCTACAGACGACATCGTTGCCGTTGGTTTAGTCTACCAGTTCTAATTGACGCAAAAACAAGCAAGCCCGCTTCATATGAAGCGGGCTATTTTTGCGATGCTAAAGTGGAATAGAAGCTTTAAGGTAAAGCTGGGATCCTTCAGGCCGGTTGTGCACATCCATTTCTTTCTGCCATTTCAACGTCAGTAGCCAGCCCCTGTCGTTGGCATAACGGACAGAAGGACCGATTGAAAAGGCCTGCGATTTTGCTGAAGCTGAGTTTGGCCCATCATCATTGGTTGTCTGCATGAATGCGTAACCCCCAATTCCAACCACCCAACCATTTCCCACAGCCCATCCTAGGGCATAATCGGCATGAAAAGCCTGGCCTGACCGTGTATGACTCTCCTCGTTACGGAAATTAAAGTCATACATCATTTTGATATCCGCATTTACGCCCTTTTGTGGGATATAGCTAATTGCCCATACCGGCTGCACAGCCCAATAGTTTCGCCCCAGGCTTGAGGGATCATACCGGTCGTAATCACCTGTTGGCGCAAACAGATCCATCCCCAACACAAAGTGGAGATCGGGGGAAGGATGAAAACCCAATGCTGAACCCAGCGTGATATCCCCCAGTCCCTTGCTGGTATATTTTCGTCCATACGATTTAGCCGTGACATCAAGCAGCGGCAGGATAGAATGAAAAGCCAACTGTCCCCCCAGAAGATGCTGCTCCGTGACCCAAATAATGCGCGGCGCCAGAATATTAACGTTCATGCTGAAGCCCGGCCCTGAAATATCATGTCCGTTGTTATCGCGCACGTGATCATACCTTGCGCTGCCTCCATACAACAGAACATGTACGCCTTCGGCAGGAAGAGCCCCTGACATATAGTTTTCCAGACCATCGGGATAAATACCAGGCCCGTTTCCCTCGGTGGCAACCACCGAAGGTGCTGCAAGCAGAAAAGCCACGCCTGGTAAAATCCTTTTCATCCTCTTTATCATTTTGCTATCCATTAATACTTTTTACCTGAAGGAAATGCGGATCAATACCGATGCATACTGGTGATAACTGGACAAACTCATCTAAAACCTGGATTCTTATCCGCTATCTCTCACACCAGTTTTGGTAAAATATTCAGCACATTACCAAACCAACAGAAGATCACGACAATACCAAAAAGAATAACTACGGCAGGGATAATCCGGCCTCCCCATACAGTAAAGATTTGATTAGGGAATTTTTTCCTTGATTTCAATGCCAGCACCGCCGGAATAATAACAGCCCAGATCGTTGCACATAATCCAGCCCCACCGATTCCATAGATAAAGCCGTTAGGGAATAACAGATAAAGCAACGTTGGCGGTAAAAATGTCAGCATTACTGTTTTAAATCGTCCAAAGTGTGAATTGTCAAACTTGAACAGGTCAGCAAGAAAATCAAATAATCCTAATGTCACACCAAAGAAAGAGCTGGCCACGGCCAAATTAGAGAAGACGAGCAAACAAAATTCAATAAAGCCACTCTGATTTGTTCCCAAAAAGGATCCCACCAAAGCATCAACATTGCCACCAGAAGCAATAATACCCTTGAAACTCTCACGAGGGATGTTACCCATCGTGCAGTATAGCCAGAACAAATAGATAACCAGTGCTAGAAAAGATCCCAGTACAACACTTTTAATCAGTTTATCTTTTTTCTTTCCGTAGCAGATAATCAGACTGGGTATATTGCCATGAAAACCGAATGATGCCAGGCATACAGGAATAGCCATAAATATGTAAGGAAAAAACGAACGACTATCTTCGTTTACTTCACTCACACCACTTAAAATTGAGTAATCGACCTGGAAGAAAAGCGAACCAAAAACAATAACAAAAGCAAGAATTTTTATCCCAAGGAACAATGATGTAATTCGACTAGCAGCCAATGAACTAAACCATAATACAGCTGCTACAAACAGCGCAGTGCACACACCTATGATCCTTGGATTAACCTGGCTATCCGAATGCATAGATATCGTTTCACTAATAATGGCACCGTTTGCTGAAATATAGGCATAAGTCAATATGTACAAAACAAAGGCAACCGTCGCACCGCTGATCACATTCCATTTATTGCCAATCAAATCTTTCGTAATGGTATTAAAGCTAGAACCGACAGGATAATTTAAGTTTGCTTCCAAAAGTAATAATCCTGAATGCAACATTGAAAACCAGGATATAATTAGTATAAATGCGCCCCAAAAAAACCAGGCACCGGCAAGATCAACAGGTAATGCAAACATCCCTCCGCCAATTACGGTGCCGGCTATCACCATAATTCCCCAAAAGGATGAATGCTTTGAACTGGCATTTTCTTCCATACGAGCCTCTTATCATAAATTGTATATGTTCACTATCATATTATTTCTATAAAAACGTGAGCCATGAATGGCTATGGAATACAGCCATTCATGGCAAATAATTAACTATCAGATTTCTTTTAATTTGGCAGTAAAGTGACGCAGAACTTTAGGCTCATATGTAAAAGTTAATCCTTTAATGTTTTTGGCATTTTCTTTTACATGGCTAAAGGCTTCAATAATGAAATCCATATGCGATTGGGTATATGTCGCACGCGGAATGGTTAAACGTAACAGCTCTGCCGGACATGGTAACTGAATCCCCGTTTTAGGATCCCTACCCAGTAAAAATGAGCCAATCTCTACTGCACGAATGCCAGCGACTTTATAAAGCTCGCATGCCAGAGCCTGTGCCGGGAATTGTTCAGCAGGAATATGCGGTAGTAATTTTCCTGCATCCACGAAAGCCGCATGCCCACCGGCTTGCTGACAGGTCACCCCAATGGCTTCAAGACCATCAACCAAATACTGAATTTGTGCAATACGATAAGCCAACCAGTCCTGATTCATACCATCAGTTAGACCAACTGCCAGACGTTCCATTGCACCGCCTTCCAGGCCACCATAGGTAGGGAAACCCTCTTGCACCACACAAAGCGTGCGGCATTCGGTATAGACATCAAAATAGCTGTCATCCTTAATACAAAGCAGTCCCCCCATTTGTACCATCGCATCTTTCTTCGCCGACATGGCTAACATATCGGCATATTTATAGGTCTCGCGGGTAATTTCCTCAATGCTCCAGCCTTTATAAGCAGCTTCCCTTTGCTGAATGAAATATGCGTTTTCAGCAAATCGGGCAGAGTCCATCACCACAGGAATATCGTATTTCTTCGCCAGTTGATACGTTGCCTTCAGGTTTGCCAGTGAAACCGGCTGGCCCCCCGCAGAGTTACACGTGATTGTAGCGACGATATAAGGAACGTTATTTGGTCCTACTTCCTGGATACCTTCCTCCAGTTTTTCCAGGTCAAAATCCCCCTTAAAATCACAACGTACCGCTGTATCAAATGCCTCTTTGGTATAAACATTACGAACGGTACAGCCATTAATTTGACTGTGTCCCTGAGTTGTATCGAAGAAATAGTTTGAGAATACAACCATTTTACTTCTGTCCAACCCTTTTTCCTGCTCACGTTTACGGATCAGCACAGGAATATAAATCTGCTCGGCACCTCGTCCCTGGTGAGTTGGGATAGTGTACTGATATCCAAAAATATTTTTAACCGCATCAGCAAGTGCATAGTAGCTACGGCTTCCGCTATATGCTTCATCTCCCCTTAGCATTGCTGCTTGCATATTTTGGGTGATAGCGCCAGTACCGCTGTCTGTCAATAAATCAATAAATACATCTTCACTATCAAGCAGGAACGGGTTCATACCAGAATTAACAATCGCATTTTCACGGTGCTCCCGCGTTGTACGTTTTACGGGCTCAATAACACGAATACGGAATGGTTCTGGTAAATGTTTAAAGTTATTCATGGAATATTTCCTGTATTAGATATACACATATCACGCCTGCAGCAACTCAAAAAAATGAATTGCCGAAGCATCTTTAAATATTGATGAATAGACCATATAAATATTATCCGTACATCTCCATGACCGTCGACCTACGCCTGTACTTACGCGCAAGAAAGGTATAGTAAGATTGTACAGTCAATAAATTATGGATTATTCAGAGCATACAAAAAGGACAGAAACTCAATCTATTCCTGTGCAAATTGTATGAAAAGGAAAGGAGAAAAAATTATGGGCGATGATTGACAATCATCGTATCGATGTTGAACCACTTAGAAGTCAGATATGTATTAAATAAGCTAATCATTAGGTATCAACTCTTATTAAACATAACCCATCATTATAGTATGGCGATTTTTTGTCTATTAGCAGTTAAAGTTATTGTGATTAGAATCACGATAAATTAGTTCTGCACAACCCGTTTGTTTGAACAACTCCGCAGGCGAGCAATGATTTAACGACACTCATCAAGCACCCGCCAGCACAGTTGATTCCGCATTCGCTAGCATTGTCCAACTTTATATTTGCAGCAATACACTCTAGATAGTCATTATCTACAAATATTGCTAATAAAGTAGTTTGGGTTTCCCGCTGAACTATAAAACGAATGATAATATTTCTCAATAATGGGATGGTCAAGTCTAAGCCTTGAAACAGGCAACCAGATACATCAAGTCAAATCTTTGTCTCTGCCTGGCAGCCTGCTCCCAAAGACTCATAAGTAAGTATAATCTTTTCCCCATTAACACTGAGTTATGTTTACAATGATTAAACAATATCAATAGTTAAGGCCTCCGCTACGTGATTGACTTGCCCTACAAAAACATAGCATCGACATGAAAAAAAGCATTACATGCTTCATTCATTTATTGGCCAATATAGCTTCCGCTCATCACATGTTACATCATATTCTTCTTTTAAATATATTAGTAAATGATGTGTAACACTCCCTAAATCTTTATATAAAGGCGTTTTAGCATTTAAAATCAATAAACCACAAAACTGTTGAGCCCACGGTAATAAGTGGATGCTCAGGAATTCAACCACAGCTCGACGATCGCTGACATCACGGGTAATACGGCTACGATGTAATAACTCAACCAATGCAGACAAGCATAATCCAATATGATCTACAGGCTGGTATTCTTCCAGTTTAAAAATCAACCCCATACGTCTAAGAAATGAGTCCAATTCATAAGTTGAACTCTGCATTAATAAATTATCTTCATGTAGATAAACCGATCCCCATGGAGCAGCTTCTGGCATTCCTAATCCTACAAATAAATTAAGATGATCATCTTTTAATAGTTCAAAATGTAAAGGTTGCAGCAGCCATTCTTTAGTTGTCATAAGTTCTAATGAGAACATTGTTTGCCAACTATCTAAAATATTACTCTCTATCATTAGCTGCAACCGTGATGCATTCGGTTCAAAGTAGTAGAATTGATATAATAACTTCATAGAAAACTCTAACAATTCTTCATCAGATACTGGCAATTCAGTCTGGCTGGGTATTTCTGGTTGCTTAAACATTATTTCCCCTGCTATCAGGAACCGTCCAGGTTCCTGATAGAATTAAAATATCATTTTGTTTATGGAGCTGAAATAACTTCTACTAAATTAGTTCCCTGGGGATTAGCTTTTGCCAGTGCAGTTGGTTTAAGACGTGTTAATGTGTTAATGCACCCCCCCGTATCTACTCCTTTATCGTCCGGGGTGTACCATGTTCCCTCTCCCAAACCCACAACACCAGGCATAATACGAGGTGTAATACGAATTGGAACACGTATAACTCCACGATCGTTATAGACGTGCACTAGCTGTCCCTGCTGCAAATTACGTGTTTTAGCATCCAATGGATTTATCATCAATGCATCCTGAATCACTTCCCTTAGCCAAGGGACGTTATGGAATGTTGAGTGAGGTCGCCCTTTAGATTTAAAACCAATTAACTGTAAAGGATAATCCTTACGTACTTCAATATCAGCATAACTTTCCCATGTAGGTTGATACTGTGGGAGAGCAGTGATCCGATCACCTTCCGGTAGTTGCCATGTATTAGAAAAATGCGCCAACCTGTGAGAATAAATTTGTATTTTACCTGATTCAGTTTTCAGTGGATTAGCTAAGGGATCCTCACGAAACTCCCGCATAACATATCTGGGCTCTTTGGGGTCAAAAGATAGTCTAATTGTTTTTTGCTGCTGCAGTACTTCAAAAGGAGGAAAGTCCGCATGCTTTTTGCGGCTTTCTTCATAAAGAAATTTCTGCCACTCATCCCAACTTCTTCCTTCGCTATAAGATTCTCTTACACCAAAACGCTCAGCTAAATCTGCAAATACCAGATAAGGATGACGGCATTCATACATAGGATCCAATATATGCTCAGTCAATGTTAAGTGCGTTGCAAATCTCACAACACGGGTATTTTCAAGCCATGTTATATCTGGCAATAAGATATCAGCAAATTTAGCACTGGATGTCATATGATTATCCATAACAAAGATAAATTCCAGTTTACTTTCATCAGCTAAGATTTTTGCAGTAGCATTACAATCAGAATGCTGATTCAGCATCCAATTACCCTGATACATAAATACGCATTTGACATCACTGGTCAGACGCTCGGCTCCAACAATCCCATCAGTAAGAGCAGTCATCTCATGACCTCGCTCTACAGCTTCCAGCCATTTAAAACAAGGTACCTTTGCCTGAACTCCATTTTTTCCAATTGGCATCGGCATAATATCTGATCCACTAAACGAGAAGTCAGACCCACCATTATTTGTTCCAGGTAACCCAATTTTACCAAGTAAAATAGGTAGCATGAAGATAGCACGAGCAGTTTGCTCTCCCGCCGCATGCCTTTGTGGCCCCCAACCCTGAGCGATAAATGGAGCTTTAGCTTGACCTAATGCCCGAGCAAGATGATAAATTTGCTCCTGAGGGATACCACAAACAGATGCTGCGTATTCTGGGGTTTTGGGCTGACCATCCCCCCCTTCCCCTAAAATATAAGCTTTATAACCTAAAGAACGTTCAAGGGGAGGTATACCTCGCTCTACATCGCCTAATTCTTCATCATAGCCATAACAATACTGCTTTAAAAATGCCTCATTGACATAATTTTCGGTAATTAAAACCCAGGCAATGGCTTCCACCAAAATGGCATCGCTGCCAGGTCGAATAGCTAACCAAAGATCTTCCCGTCCACATGCGGTATCGGTATATTGGGGATCTATAATAATTGTTCTTGCACTGCTGGCTTGCTTACCTTGTTGATAGTGATAAGTATCATTGGCACCACTCATACGAGTATTTGCTGGGTTATTGCCAAAATAGACAATCAAATCAGAGTGAGCCAATTCTGTTGGCGCACTACCGAACGTATATTTGGATTCGCCATAGGTAAATTTTGATGCAGTATCAATTTGATGGCTGCTATAATTCCCTTCAGGAGACAGGAAGCCACCAATCAAATTAAGAAATCTCGGAACAAAATGGTAAGGGCCATCAGGTTTACCAAAACCGATACGACTAAAAATAGCCTGATTACCATATTTGCCAATAATGCCACTTAGTTGACGATGTACTTCATCGAGTGCTTCATCCCAGCTAATCCTTTTGAATTTTCCTTCCCCGCGCTTCCCTACCCGCTTCATAGGATATTTTAACCGATCTGGTGCAAAGGTTCGCTTATGTAACGAACGTCCACGTAGACAGGCCCGAGCCTGGTGTCGGCCAAACACATCATCACCCAGATCATCGGTTTCAATACGCTTTATCTGACCATTTTCTGTAATGATTTTTAGTAAGCAACTGGAAAGACAGTGCGCCCAACAGTTATGCCATTTAGCCACTTCTCCAACGTGTTCATTAATCACCAACGCTGCAATACTGTTTAATGGTAGCGTTGCAAGGAAAGCACCGGAACCTAAACAAGCACTTAACTGCAAAAAATCCCTACGGGATAAACATGTACCGGTTTTATTAAGTAATTTATTTTCATTATTAGCCATAACCGTGTCCCTCTTAATTTTTATACATGTTTATAGTTGCGCTAAAAATAGCAACTCGTAAAAGAAAATTCGTCCCAGTAACTCAGCTATAATAATTGCTATTGTAGCAATAAACATACTCTTAAATGTAATTACCTTCCCACCAGGATTTATACACACAAACAAGGCTCCGCAAATAAGTGCCACACGAATAACTTGTATAACTATCAACCACTGAGGTAATTCGACTGCTAACTTCTGAGTTTGATTATTCAGATTCAGAAAATAGCCTGTATTTAATGTAAATACCAAAAATAATATACTGATCCATATGAACTTGAGCCATGAGTTTGAGGTTAGTTCAACGGAAGTAAAACCACGTAGTAATAATCCAATAAGTACAGCCCCACTGAGAAAACCGCTAAAAACAAAGTTAACAACTGTCCATGGCGTATTCCATAGACTTACCCCTGGCAACTGATATACGTTAGCAATGACGAATAAAAGAAAAAGGGCCACAACAGCAGTTAATACCATCAAAGATACAAATATTTTGTCCGTTCGCCATTGCACAAATGTTGCTAATACACCTAATGCGCCAAATATAGCTACACTTATAATTTCCAGACTCATTGGTGAAAAATGAACAATTCCTGCTATCACATTAATGATACGAAATGGTTGACCGACATGAGCAATCGAAGCTATTCCCGCGGCAGTTAAAATGCACCAAAAAGAAATCATTATTTTTGTCAAAGCATGTGGGGTTAGGTTCGCTAAAGCCGGAGAGCACAGTTTTAATACTGTTAACAGAATAAAACTTCCGGCTACCATTTGCGTCAGCACGGTAAAAAAAACCAGCGGTAATTCTTGCATAATTACAGCTCCGTCTTATTTATGATTATGCCACTGTGATCGCCACATGGCTTACTATGCTGATTAGGATTAATTACAATGGACGGTTGAGTCAGGGTTGAAGCGGGTAAAGGTGCGATAGCTGCAACTTCTCCATACTTTTGCCTAAGTTCATCAATCGGTCCAAAATCTAATGCGCGTAATGGGCATGCTGAAACGCAGATTGGCTTTTTGTTCTGGCTAATCAATTCATAGCAGCCATCACATTTAGTCATATATTTCTTTTCCGGATGATACTGTGGCGCACCATATGGGCAAGCCATTTCACAATAACGGCATCCAATGCATACCAAATTATCTACTACAACCAATCCATCTTCCGAGCGTTTATGCATTGCACCTGTTGGGCATACCTTAGTACAGGCAGGTGTGGCGCAATGATTGCAACTGATCGATAGATAATAGGCGAAGATATTCTGATGCCAGGTATCCTTAACTCCCGGAGTCCACTCACCTCCGGCATACTCATATACGCGTCGAAAATTTACACCAACTGGAAGCGTGTTTTTGTCTTTGCATGCAACCTGGCAGGTTTTGCAGCCAGTGCATTTACTGCTGTCTACAAAGAAACCATATTGTCGAGTCATAGAGGTGAAACCTATTGATTTCATGAATAAGTAGCACTAAGTCTGTAATATCTTCAAAGTAGGTTTCTATAGTGGTATTCCACATACTTTGTAGGGTTGTGACATCAATAATGCTGATAAATCAGCAGGAAGAAAAGGAGACCGGCAAGGAAAAACCATCCTTACCAATTGAAATATAAGAGTTTTATATGTCAGTAGTTATTCAGCGTAGGGTTGTTTTTCTTTTACGGCGAATGCGTGCAGGAGCCTGTTTGGTGGGGTCAAGAAAGGGTTCAATCTGGGTATAGTGTCGAATCATCTCGGCAAGTGAACTGACCCTCATGTGTTGCATTATGCTAGCCCGGTGAACTTCTACTGTACGAACTGCTATAAAGAGTGACTCAGCAATTTGATAATTAGTTTTGCCCTCTATAAGTAAATGCAATACATCTCTTTCTCTGCGTGTTAATTGTTCATAAGCATTAATCAATTTATTTAATATAATCCGACGCGCAGACATCTCCAGACCCGAAGCAATAGCTCGTAGTAACATTTCACTGTCTATTGGTTTCTGTAAAAAATCAACCGCCCCACGCTTCAGTGAATCCACTGCAATAGGAATATCTCCATGTCCAGTTAAAAAAATAACAGACATCAAACTGTTACTCTGATTCAATCTAATCTGAAGTTCCTGTCCGCTCATCCCTGGCATTCGGCAATCCAGTACCAAGCAACTACATACTTCCAGCGATTCTGAATGTTGTGTAACAAATGATAAAAATTCTTCAGCAGAAGAAAAACTACGTGGCTGATAGCCCTCGCCTTCCAGCATAAAACATAATGCATCCAACACACTTTCATCATCATCTACCAGGTATAGCTTCTTATCCTGCATAATTATTTCCCACTTTTCTGGGAAGACATACTTTTGCTTCCACACCACCATGAACTCGATTTCTGAGCGTAAATTTACCCAAATGTGATTCTACAACTTCCTGGCAAACCGTAAGACCAAGACCAACTCCGTTTGCTTTGCTCGTGACAAAAGGAGTCATTAACGTAGACAGCGGCGCATTCAAACCTACTCCTTGATCGTAAACACAAAGACTAATATCTAACTTGGTCTGTAACAGCTCAATGAATATAAGGCTATTTCCGGCTTCAGCAGTAGAATCAATCGCATTAGTAAGAAGATTGACTAATAATTGCTCCAGACCGATACGATCACCATAAAATAATACGGGGTTCGAGATATACCCCTGCTTAATCGTTATATTATAACGTTGTGCATATAAACTCACCAACGCACAAGTTTCTTGTAGTAAATTTGATAAATCAAAGCGAGTCTTACTAGCTGGTTCTTTTTTTAATAATTGACGTAAACGCTTGACGACCTCATCAACACGAACAACTTGATTACGAATTTTTGTCAATAGCTCAACAATATTAGTTTGACTATCTCCTTTTTTTTGCCGAGAAATTTCACCATCTGCATATAGGCGTATTGCGGATAAGGGTTGATTTAGCTCATGCGCTAAACTGGCACCCAATTTATCTACTAAAGCCCGCCGCTGGATCTGTTGAAAATCATCCTGCATCTTCCGTAATTTCAAACTGTTACGATGAAATCTAAATTGTAATATTACATATTGTATTGGCAAAACCGTAAATATAATAGCAATTAAAATTGCCACATAATAATACTGCACTATCCATCGCAATAATTGTTGCCACATAGACAACTGTAACGGATGAATTCCTAAGTTTTCAAATAGTCGGTCGAGTTCAACTTGGCTTTCCGGTACACTCCAGCCAAGAGATTGAGCGGCTTTAGCTTCAGGGCTATCGGTAGGTAAATTCAGTAAGGATTGAACTATTTTTTTCGCCAATTGTCGATCTGCGTTACCCAGCATAGCGAAGCTCCAGTTAGGATAGAGCTCTGTACTTACCTGACACTCAAAACTGGTCGGTGTCTTACTGTTAATAAGACGCAATTTCCCGGCTTCTAGTTTTTGTCTAGCAATAAGTGATTCAACTAAGCAAACAGGTAATATTGCTGCCTCAATATTGTTATCCAACAAAGCTCGCACAATATTCTCATGCGGATATCCTAGCTCTTGAACCTGCGAAAGAAAGTTTCCAGGATACTCTGGACGCAATGCTTCATTTTCCATCGCCATAAAGCCGCCAAATGCCCTACGATCAACAGTACCAATGCGTTTCCCTGCCAGGTTTTCGGTTGTATGGTAGGGAGAATTTTCACGTACCCACAACGCAGAGCCTGTAGCCGTTGTTGTTCCGCCAGCAAGAGGGCTTATAAGTGTTGCCATCCATGAAAGTGGGAAAATGCGTCCCAACCGAATACTCTCAGAAGGATTAATAATCATGAACTGCAGGCGCTGGGAACTGACTTCGGTTTGCAACATACCTAGTTCCAATGCTAGTAATTGAAATCGATATTCTGGTATTTGCTGATTTAACCAATTTATCATTGGTTGCCAGCGAGATTGAGCTTCCTCAATACCTCTATCAGCAAATACGCCGATAACCACCTCATCAAATTTACTTTCATCAGCATAGACAGGAAAAGATGAAATAATGGCCATCAAAATATGTTTATATAACTTCATTTTTAAAGCCATCACACTTTCTTTTATTTGACGGAACCCCATTATTATTTTCTCTGGTGAATTATTTTCAAACAAGTGAACCACTGAACTATTTCTTGCAGAAGAATAAATTTTGCAGGACACATTATATGACGTCCTGAACTGTTAAGGAAAGCAGTACCTAGCATAATACAATAAAAGACTTCGCGTTCAATCTTTGCACAAAACATTTGCATCGGAATTCCATTATATATTTGCAACGCATCTAATTAATTAATGTTAATTATAAGTGATTACGTTAGAATCATATAACCTTCTAATACTAAAGATATTTATTACATCAATCATCCTCCCACAACCAGCACATAACATCACCCACCGAAAAAAATACACAGCAAATATTAATAATTACTACTGAAAATATTAAATTTTATTAATAAAAAATGCACAATTATCTCTTTTAGATTGCCTTTTGCACTGCGCAATATTTTTGAATCAGCTCACATTTCCCTACTTACATCAATCTCACCCCTCCGCTTTCACGTTATCATCGTTTGTATAAATCCCCGTCACCTAATCTGAGGCTTTAATACTGGAAATTTTAATCATCCGATAGTCAGCAACCGACCTTCAGGTCGAACTGATTCTCAATGTGCCCAAATCGAATGCGGACACTGCTAGTGTGTTTGCAGGTTTTGCTCATGATGATCAAACAGGTTTTCCGGTATGAATTTATCTCATCAACGCATGAACAATCAGCAGCAAAACCGTAATAATTCACAGAAACTTCATAAGAAGGATTTTATGGACATCAATACCATTATCTCCACCACTGGTCGCATACAACTCCTCACTGACGAGGACAAAATTCCCTGGGATGAACCAGACTTTAGCCTGCGCATGCTGGAAAATCATTTGTCCCAGGATCATGACTGGGCCAGCCGTCGACAGAGTGTAATTGAACAGCAGGTAACCTGGATTTCCAGGCAGTTGGCTGCAGGAGCACGAGTACTGGACCTGGGCTGCGGTCCTGGCTTGTATACCAACCCGTTAACAAGACTCGGCTTCACATGCACAGGAGTAGATTTCTCGCCAGCATCAATCAACTGGGCTAAAAAGCAGGCGCATGACGCTGGTTTGGAAATCAACTACGTCCAGCAAGATGTTCGTCATTACTCGCCGGAAGAGTCATTCGATTTTATTATGATGACATTTGGAGAACTCAATGTTTTCAGTGCCGCGGATGCCAGAGCACTGATCGCAAACTGCGCGCGTTGGCTCACGCCAGGCGGGAAATTGCTGGTTGAAGTGCACACCTTTGCTGAAGTGAAACGCCAGGGGATGGCAAGCCCCGACTGGCAACGCTGCCCACAAGGATTATTTATTGCCAGCCCACATATCCTTTTAACAGAACATGACTGGGATGAGGAGACTCAAACCTGTTCTACCCGATTCTGGGCTATTGATGAAAACAGCAATACTACTCGCTTCGGAAGTCAAATGACGGCCTGGCATGATGAAGAATATCTCCATCTCCTGAGTGACAACGGTTTCAGCGTATTACAGCGCCCAGACAATCGTGCCTGGCCGGTTAGTGAAACATTTGAAGGTAAACTGTACGCTTTGCTGGCAGAAAAGATATAACCCCATAATTCCATGATAAAAAGCGCATTTTTGTTTCAGACGCGCTTATTTCATTAAGGGTATGAATGACCACTGTCTCACAAAAATTTCTCGCAACATGTGGACAGACTCACGTCATCAGTATTCGCATCGGGTTCCAGATCCAGTAGCAACTGAGTAAAGCCGACGGACTGCAATGCCGTACGACTTAGCTCACAAAATGAATGACATACTGGTAAATTTCTACCGGGGACGCTGGGTAAGTGATAACGTATTTAACGGTCAGTTTTTTCAATACATACCGAGAAGATATGGCAGAAAGTTTTCAGAAAGGTATATCAATTGAATGACTGAAGAAGGGAGTTTTGGATAGAAACCATTAAAAACAGTTAAGTACTGGTAAGTAGTGGCGGAGAGAGGGGGATTTGAACCCCCGGTAGAGTTGCCCCTACTCCGGTTTTCGAGACCGGTCCATTCAGCCGCTCTGGCATCTCTCCGTTTTGGCGGTTGCCATGATGCCAGGTAATTTGGCATTTTAACAGACCCAGTTCCGTCAATTTCGTTCAAGTGACGAGTTTGCGAGCAAAACGATGATTAAGTGGCCCTGGAAAGAGCAAGAAACAACCCGGAGTGACGACTGGCCGTGGGACGACGCCCTGGCAATCCCCCTTCTGGTGAATCTCACCGAGCAAGAACAAGCCAGACTTATCGCCCTGGCCGAGCGCTTTTTACAGCAAAAAAGATTGGTAGCGCTTCAGGGGTTTGAACTGGCCCCACTAAAAAGTGCACGCATTGCGCTACTTTTCTGTTTGCCTGTCCTGGAATTGGGGATCGAGTGGCTCGACGGGTTTCATGAAGTTCTCATCTACCCTGCCCCGTTTGTCGTAGACGATGAATGGGAAGACGATATTGGGCTGGTGCATAACCAACGCGTTGTACAGTCCGGACAGAGCTGGCAGCAAGGTCCGATAATCCTTAACTGGCTCGACATTCAGGATTCCTTTGATGCCTCCGGATTTAATCTGATCATCCATGAAGTGGCGCATAAGCTCGATATGCGTAATGGCGATCGTGCCAGCGGTGTTCCGGCGATCCCTCTGCGCGATATCGCCGGTTGGGAGCACGACCTGCATGCCGCAATGAATAACATTCAGGATGAAATTGATCTGGTCGGTGACACCGCGTGCAGTATAGATGCCTACGCAGCGACCGATCCTGCCGAATGCTTTGCCGTTTTATCGGAGTATTTCTTCAGCGCCCCTGAATTATTTGCGCCGCGTTTTCCGGCCTTATGGCAGCGTTTCATTCAGTTTTACCGCCAGAACCCCATGGAGCGGTTACGTGATAGCCGCTAAGGTAGTCATTATCGCTCACCGAATGTGCATTAACGCTGAATTTGAAGATTAATTAACCAATTGAAATGACGTGTTAATTTTACTGTTGACACCTCAGGGTGAGGTCAGTAATATGCGCCTCGTTCACACGATTCCTCTGTAGTTCAGTCGGTAGAACGGCGGACTGTTAATCCGTATGTCACTGGTTCGAGTCCAGTCAGAGGAGCCACATTTAAGAAGCCTGCTTAGGAAACTAAGCAGGCTTTTTGCTTTTCAGGTCGCGATAAAATCCTCTCTCATAGGCACCCTGCATGCTCTGCACCACCGTTACATGCCGCATCACAACGTCGATTAAAGTTATGTAAATGTAAATCGTTTAAACTTTGCAATTATTGTAAGTGCTAGTGATTATCATTTATTGTACGCGAGCCAAAGGAACGAGCCCCCCGCTCGGTTCACTGTACGTTCCAATTACTCTGGGATATAAACGATGAATTCTCTGCCTCGCGCCGGACTGCGCCGTATCACACTTGCCTCTGCCCTGGTCTTCTCAGTTAGCCTACCGGCTTTCGCTCAGGAAACATTAACGCTCTATACCACCCGTGAACCGGGTCTAATCCAGCCTTTACTTGATAGCTGGACCAAAACCAGCGGCATCAAAGTCAGTACGGTCTATATCAAGGACGGTATGCTTGAGCGCGTTAAAGCTGAAGGTAAAAATTCACCTGCCGACCTGCTGATGACCGTCGATGCCGGTAATCTCATTGATTTAGTGGAAGCGGGTGTAACTCAGCCAGTAGAGTCAGAAGCACTGAAAACCGCTATTCCGGCTAATCTGCGCGGCGCAGATAATCAGTGGTTTGCGCTGTCGATGCGTGCCCGCGTGCTGTATGCCGAGAAGTCACTGCCAATCGATAACTGGCATTACGAACAACTCGCCAGTCCTGAGTACAAAGGTAAAGTCTGTATTCGTTCCGGACAGCACCCGTATAACACGGCGCTGATCGCTGCAATGATTGCTCATCACGGCGAAGCAAAGACCGAAGAATGGCTGCGTGGCGTGAAAGCTAACCTGGCGCGTAAAGCAACTGGTGGCGACCGCGATGTTGCTCGCGATATCCTCGGCGGCATTTGCGATATTGGTCTCGCCAACTCCTATTACGTCGGCCATATGAAAAACGCCAAAGAAGGCAGCGACGCGCGTCAATGGGGCGATGCGATTAAAGTCGTTAAACCCACCTTTGAAAATGGCGGTACACACGTCAACATCAGTGGTGCAGCTGTAGCCCGCTATGCGCCAAATAAAGCCGATGCCGTTAGGCTGATGGAATATCTGGTTTCCGCACCTGCCCAGCAGCAGTATGCGAAAGCGAACTTCGAATACCCGGTACTGAAAGGTGTGACGCTGGACCCGGTTATCAGCGCTACCATCGGTGAAATCGACGTCGATAAAACGCCGTTAACCGAAATAGTTAAATATCGTAAACAAGCTAGTCTGCTGGTAGATAAAGTTGGATTCGATCAATAAGCCTCTGCAGTTTCCGACGTTACGCGGCCTGGTTTCCGGGCCGCAGTCATTATTAACGCCGCTACATCTTGGCGCGCTGTGTGTCGCACTTGGCGTTCTGACACCGGTCATTGCGCTGATTTGGCAGGCGACCCAGTCCGATTTATCTCACTGGGATAATCTCCTGACGTATGTCCTGCCTGCTGCACTAAAAAATACCGTGCTGTTATTAGCCGGTGTCGCGGTGATGGTCGGCGTGATTGGCGTAGGCAGCGCATGGGCGGTAACGGCATGGGATTTTCCTGGCCGTAAAATACTTAGCTGGGCGTTACTGTTGCCGCTGGCGATGCCAACCTACATAGTCGCCTTTGCGTGGCTCGATCTGCTGCATCCTATTGGTCCCCTGCAAACCTTTATCCGTTTTTTACTGGGTTTTGACAGCCCAAGACAGTTCCGGCTGCCAGATTTGCGTTCACTTTCCGGCGCAATCATCCTGCTCGGATTAGTGCTGTACCCATACGTGTATCTGACAACCCGCGCTATGTTTATCAGCCAGCCGGCCCATTTACTGGAAGCCGCACGCACGCTGGGATGCAGCGCGACCGGAACCTTTTTTCGTGTTGCCTTGCCCATGGCCCGTCCGGCACTGGCCGTTGGGATCAGCCTGGCACTGCTGGAAACGCTCAACGATATTGGCGCATCAGAGTTTCTCGGGGTACAGACGTTAACCGTTACCGTGTACACCACGTGGATCTCGCGTTCTGATTTATCTGCCGCGGCACAAATTGCCTGCATGATGCTGATGTTTATATTCCTTATTTTGACGCTGGAATTTTATGGCCGCAGAAAACAAGGATTCAGCAGCCGCAGCCTGCGGGATATACAACCTACACGCGTACAGGGCTGGCGTGGCTGGCTGCTCGGTGGCGTTATTTCACTGCCGGTTGTGCTGGGTTTTCTGGCTCCGGTACTGTTTTTAATGTGGGAAAGCGCCAAACGCATAGGCGATGAGAACCCCCTTTCCTCTTCGTTGCTGTCAGCGTTGCAAAATACGCTATCGCTGGCGGCGGGAATTACGCTGGTGGTGGTTTGCGTCAGTATACTGGTGGCCTGGAGCGCGCGTCATAGCGCCGCAGACAACGCCATGCCGGGATTCCGTCGCGGCGTGATGCGTCTGGCCTCTTTAGGCTATGCGGTTCCCGGCACAATTCTGGCGATTGGTTTTTTAACCCCCGCCATGGCTGTTGACCGCTGGCTGGCAGATTTACTGGATGTTCGCGGCCTGCCGCTGATGTCCGCCGGGATCCTGCTGGTAATTTGTTGTGCCATGCGATTCCAGGCGATTGCCATTGGCGCGCTGGATTCTGGTCTGGGTCGCATTCCCCCCTCGCTGGAACAGGCATCTCGTCTGTTGGGTGAGAATGGTGCGGGGACGTTTGCACGGGTCCATTTCCCATTGCTGCGCCCGGCATTAGTCAGCAGCGCCCTGCTGGTTTTTGCTGATGCCATGAAAGAACTACCAACAACGTTGCTTTTGCGCCCGGTCAACTTTGAAACGCTGGCAACGTTGCTGTATGCGGAAGCCGCACGTGGAACCTATGAAGAAGGTGCTATCGCCGCGCTAATGATTGTTTTAGCTGGCACGCTACCGGTTATTTTGTTGGTGCGTCACCAAATGACTCGCCGTGGTTAAGAGAGCAACAATGTCAGAAATTGCATTACGACTCCAGGATGTACACGTTGCTTATGGCAACAGCCAGCAATCGGTACTGAGCGGATTTTCAATGTCGGTACGTAAAGGCGAGATCGCCTGTCTGCTGGGCGCTTCAGGCTGCGGAAAAACCACGGTACTACGCGCCGTTGCCGGATTTGAACGCCTGAAAAATGGCGAGATCTATGTGTCACAGCGCCGTGTTGCCGGTCCCGGCGTTCATCTGCCACCGGAAAAACGTCATGTCGGCATGGTCTTCCAGGAATATGCGTTATTCCCCCATCTGACCGCGCAGCAAAATGTGGCTTTTGGACTGCGCCGCATGCCGCGTGAGGAACAACAGGCCAGAGTGACCGAGCTGTTGAAAATGGTGGAGTTACACAGCCATGCCAACCGCTATCCGCATGAACTTTCCGGCGGACAGCAACAGCGTATCGCCCTTGCGCGCGCGTTGGCGCCACATCCGGAAATCCTGTTGCTGGATGAACCCTTCTCCAGCCTTGATAAGCGCACGCGTGAGCGTCTTGGCAACGAGGTACGGGATATTTTGCGCGCCGCCGGGCAAACGGCGCTGCTGGTTACCCACAGTGAACACGAAGCCCAACTAATGGCTGACCATATTGGCGTGGTAAAAATGGGGCAGTATCAACTTAAAAAAGCGACCCATCCGACCTGAAGTTCAACTGGGTCGCCCTGAAAATTAATAATGCGTCTGTACCAGGCTGATGTTCACCGGCATACCGGAGCGCCTTTCCAGTGCCTGACTTCCGCGACTCACATCCACGTCATCCCCGCTGATAAAAGTGCGCAGAGCGGGAGTGACTGGCAAAGGTACCTTTCTGTCAGACTCGTATTCCGAACGATTTCGTGACAGGGGCTCATGGACTTCCACCCAGCGACTACCGTCCGGCTCTTCGCTGTATTTCACCGGTCGGTCAATTAATTGTACACGCGTCCCTACAGGCACCGTATCAAACAGGTACTTGATGTCGTCATTCCGCAAACGGATACACCCCTGGCTTACCCGCAGACCAATACCGAAATTGGCATTTGTCCCGTGAATGGCATAAAGCCTGCCGATATAGATTGCATACAGGCCCATCGGATTTTCTGGCCCCGCAGGAACAAATGCAGGCAAGCTTTCCCCGCGAGCAGCGTATTCGCGCCGGGTATTTGGCGTTGGTGTCCAGCTTGGTGCTTCCTGCTTACGTTCTACCGCCGTCACCCAGTTACGCGGCGTTTCTCTACCCGCCTGACCAATGCCAATGGGTAAAACCTCAACTGTGTTGCTGCCAGCAGGATAATAGTAAAGACGCATCTCGGCGACGTTGATGACAATCCCCTCGCGCACGGTATCCGGTAATATCAGTTGCTGCGGCACAACCAGCGTTGAACCCGATTTAGGCAAAAAAACATCGACGCCGGGATTGGCTTCAAGCATATTGCTCAACCCCTGCCCGTACTGAGCGGCAAACGCCTCCAGCGGCCTGGTATTTTCAGGTGGAACCGTAATGGTCAAAGGGTTACCCACCAGGCGACTCCCCTCTGGCGGCAGCGGATAACTCACCGCCTGCGCGCCCTGACTCGCAAGCAGCATAATGAGTGAACAAAGCAGTTTTACACGACGCATCTTTTTCCTTTCCTTCGTCGCAGCAGATATCCGTTGAGTATAGCTTTTATTATCTGTTTTAGTGGGTTACGACATATTTGCGCATAAAAAAACCTCGCCATCAGGCGAGGTTCAGGTTGAGCGATAACTACGCTTCCTTACCATCCGGAAGCACGATGTTACTGGCAGCTAGCTGCCCCATGTTGGTGTACATTGCACAGGCAGCTTCAATAATCGGCATCGCCAGCGCGGCCCCGCTACCTTCGCCCAAACGCATCCCCATATTCAGATACGGATCCAATTCAAGATGCGCCAGCGCGGTGCGGGCGCCCTTCTCAGCGGAGAAATGTGACGGGATAAGGTAGGGTTTAATCTGCGGTGCAATCTGGCAGGCCGCCAGCGCAGCGGAATACGAAAGAAAACCATCCAGCACAACCGGCAGGCCACAGGAGGCCGCCCCCAACATTACCCCTGCCATGCCGACAAGATCGAATCCACCAACTTTCGCCAACACATCGACACCGTCATGGCGATCCGGTTGATTGACGGCAATTGCCCGGCGCACAACGTCTACCTTATTCCCCACCCGAGAAAGAGGAAGGTTAGCACCAATACCCACGACTTCCTCGGCATCGCTGCCGGTCAGCACACTGACAATAGCCGCCGCAGGTGTAGTATTTGCCATACCAAGCTCACCGACGCCAAACAGCGTTACACCATCTTTTGCCAGTTCATGGGTATAGCGAATGACTTCCAGCAACAGCTCTTCGGCCTGCGAACGGCTCATTGCCGGGCCTTCGGCTATATTGCCGCAGCCGCGTGCCACACGCATATTCACCACACCGGGAATAGGTTCAGCATCAATCCCGACATCTATCACATGAACCTTCGCCCCCGCCTGAGCGGCCAGCACGCAGACGCCGGTGGTTCCACGCGTCATATTGGCAGCCTGTATAGCCGTGACGATTTTAGGCGAAACGGCAACCCCTTCATCCCACACGCCGTGATCGGCGCACATTACCAGCATCGCTTTGCCATTCACATGCGGGGTGCCTTTCAGGCCAGGCATCCCGGCCAGTTGCACAGCGAGAGATTCGAGCCGCCCCAAACTTCCCGGCGGCTTAAGCAAGCCGTCGATATGATGCTGCGCGCGCAGCATCGCGGCACTGTCAGGTGATGGGATCGCGCGGAGTAAAGAGGTTAACGTCTGCATAAGGGTTCCAGTATGTAGGCTGACTCAGAGCAGAGCCAGCAAGAAAATCAACTCGCCAAGTTCAATGGCAGCGCCCAGCGTATCGCCGGTTTGCCCACCCAACGTGCGTTTTAATAACTGCCCAAGAATAAAAATCGCCACCATTGTGACAACCAGCGCTGCCACGCCGCGCATGCCGGGAAGCAGCACGGCGGCAAGGATCGCTGCTAATCCCAACGTAACGCAGGTTTGACGCCCAGTGACTTTGCCTATAAAAACGTTGCCCAGCCCTTCTTCACGGGCATAGCGATGCCGATACATCAGCAACACCGCGGTTCCTCGCCCGGCGACACATGCCGCTGCCAGCGCGGCCAGCATAGGCGTACCACGCAAAGCCAGTTCGCTCACCACCAGCACTTTCGCCAGTAAAACGAAAATTAACGCCAGTCCACCGTGGGTTCCCAGACGACTGTCGCGCATGATTTCCAGCATCCGCTCGCGTCGGCGGGCCGAAAAAATACCGTCACAGGTATCCGCCAGACCATCCAGATGAAATCCCCCGGTCAGCAGCGCCAGCGTCAGCACCGCAAAAAGGGCCGCCAACGGAATACCGCACCAGGGCTGGAGCGCCATAAAGACCAGCCCCGTCAGCCCTCCCAACACGACGCCAATCAGGGGAAACACCACAATACCGCGCGAATAGTGCTCGAAATCCAGTCCTTGCGACCAGCGAGCAGGAACGGGCAAGCGACTGATAAAAGAGAGCATTGCCCAGAACAACTTACTCATTTAATTTTGACTCCAATTCCTGATACCACCAGCCAGACCTCATCCGCTGCCGCCGCCAGTCGCTGGTTCACGCGTCCTGCAATATCACGAAAATGCCGCGCCAGACGGTTCTCCGGCACAATCCCCATTCCCACTTCGTTAGTGACCAACACGATCTTTGCCGGGCAACGCTGACAGGCTGCGATCAGCGAACGGATTTCATCTTCGATAGACTGCTCCATCGCCGCGTAATCCCAGCTGTCCGGATCGCTGTCACCGCCCAGCGCAAACAGCAGGTTGGTCACCATCGTGGTGATGCATTCCAGCAGAATGGCTTCATGAGGATCGTTCGCGGCCGTGATCAGTTCATCAAGATGTTGCCAACGTTCGGCTGTACGCCAGTGCGCAGGACGTCCATCGCGATGATGCTGAATTCGTGCAGCCATCTCCTCATCAAAAATCTGCGAAGTCGCGATATACAAAACGTTTGGGGAATCAGCAATCAGCGCTTCCGCATGCCGACTCTTACCGCTTCGTGCGCCGCCAGTAACCAGAATCATCATACTGGCTCCCGGTGTTGCTGCATGATGGTATAAATTTTCTCAATATCGATGTGTTGCCGCATCGCATCCGCCAGCAGATCAAACTGCTGCGATTTATATTGCGCGTAATGGAAGGTGGAATCCAGCGGAGCTAACCCTTTACGTTCTCGCAGGCCATTGACCAACGCACGGGTGAAATCATCGCTGTCGAAAAGACCGTGAAGATAGGTGCCGAACGCCAGACCATCCGGAGTAACCGCGCCGTCAACAACGTTGCCGCCGTCTTTGTGCAACGTCATCACCGACCGGCATTCTTCAGTTAACGTCGTTTCGCCCATATGAATTTCATAACCGCGAACGGATAACCCCGCCGTGCCCGCCAGCCAGTCAGGCAGCGATGAAGACATTTGTCCCTCAACCAGGGTCGTGGTTTTGTGCTGGGCAAAATGGGTAACTGTATTGAGCAAGCCCAGCCCCGGCAGCGTCCCGAGTCCCGACTCTACTTCATCAATGATGGTATCGCCGAGCATTTGATAGCCGCCGCAAATCCCCACCACCGGTACGTTATTACGATGTAATTGCACGACGCCATGTGCCATCCCGCTTTCACGCAGCCACACCAGATCGCCAAGGGTATTTTTGCTACCCGGCAAAATCACCAGATCGGCCCCCGCCAGCTCTTCAGGCTGACGAACATAGCGCACGCGCACATCCGGCTGCGCAGCAAGCGCATTGAAATCAGTAAAGTTAGATATGTGCGGAATTTGAACAACGGCGATGTCGATGTCGCGTTTGTCAGTGCGCAAATACTTGCCCTTTTGCAGCGCAACGCCATCTTCATCTTCCAGATCAACATCCAGCCATGGCATCACGCCCAGAACCGGAACACCGGTCAGCGCTTCAATTTGCTCAATACCGGAGTGCAGCAGCGTCACATCACCGCGAAACTTATTGATGATCACCCCTTTTACCCGCGCGCGTTCGTGATCGTGCAACAGCACCAGCGTGCCGTAAATGGAAGCAAACACTCCGCCACGATCGATATCCGCCACCAGAACGACAGGACACTGCGCCATCTCTGCCATACCCATATTGACGATATCGCGATCGCGCAGGTTAATCTCTGCCGGGCTCCCCGCCCCCTCCAGCACCAGCACATCGAACTCCTGCGCCAGGCTGTTATAAACTGACAGGATCTGTTCCCGCAGACGCGGTTTGTACTCGTGGTAACTCACCGCGTCCATATCGGTCGCCACTTTGCCCATCAGCACTACCTGCGCTTTTCGATCGCTGGTCGGTTTAAGCAGCACCGGGTTCATACGCACATCTGGCGTAATGCCAGCAGCCTCAGCCTGAAAAATTTGCGCGCGGCCCATCTCTTTTCCCTCTGGCGTAATGCCAGAGTTCAGCGCCATGTTCTGCGATTTGAACGGCGCGGTATGCAGTCCATCCTGATAAAAAATACGACACAGCCCGGCGACCAATACGCTTTTACCCACATCAGATGCCGTTCCCTGCAACATTATTGCCTGCGTCATGACGCCTCCTTCAGCGCGTTCTCTCGCATACAACTAAAAAATTCAGCCTCTGTTTTACACAGCGGGAAGCCCAGCTCAGTATGCAGCTTCACCAGCCAGGGCTGAGTTAATCCTGCTTGTTCAATAAGATCCGTACGGGCGAAAACGTCGCCTGGCGCGCCGTGCGTGAGTACTTCACCCCGGCGTAAAACGTACACCGCATCGCTGACTTCATAGATTAGATCGATATCATGGCTGGAGATAACCACATGATTTCCTTGCGCTACAATACGTTTGATTATCTCAATCATCTGCGTGCGGCCTGATGGGTCAAGGCCCGCGGTGGGTTCATCCAGCAGCAAATACTGCGCCTGTAACACCAACGCGCCGGCAATCGCCACACGTTTTTTTTGCCCATGGCTTAGGCACTGAATAGGCTGATGGCGGAAATGCTGAGCGTCGACCAGCGTGAGCGCATCTTCTACACGACGGGAGATTTCGGCCTCATCCACGCCAAGATTGCGCAGGCTAAAGGCGATATCGCTGTCGATATCGGTATAAAAAATTTGCTGATCGGGGTCCTGAAAGACGGTTGCTACCTGCTGACGCAGCGCCAGCAGGCCGCGCTTGCTGTAATCCAGCGGTTTGCCCTGCCACATCACCGCCCCTTGCTGTGGCCGCAGTAAGCCACTCAGGTTCATAAACAGCGTGGATTTCCCGCAGCCATTAGCACCGACCAACCCGGTGACGGCATGCGTAGAAAAGTCCAATGTTAGCCCTTTGAGGATCGGGTCATCCTGATAGCGAAACCAAAGCGCTGAGGTGGCAAGCATACTTTTCCTTACAGGTGAAAATCACCCTGATACAGTTTGATATCCAGCGTGGTGGTCATTTGCTGGTAGCGGATCAACACGCGGGTAAACAGTAATCCCACCAACATTGCCAGAGAGCGGTAGCCCAACGGCAAGCTACGATAACCAAAACGCAGCGTTTGTGCGCGATGAATAGCCAGCGCCTCGTCTAACAGGATAAAAATAAACCGCCAGGTCAGCAGGATCTGCTCAGTTAGCAGGCGAGGAACGTGCGCGCGTTTGAGTAAGATAATTAATTGCGGAAACGGCAGATTCAGTACCAGCCAGAAGGTTGCCGCCAGCGCGGCAAGGCTACGCCAGAACGTTTCATTCGCGGTCACCAGACCTGGTGCGCTGATCCCCAACCAGTAACTTCCCACAGGTATGCTGGCCAACAGCGTCTGTGGATCGCGGCTGATGCTAAACAAAATTGTCACAACGCCAACCGCCAGAAAACCAAACGGTAATGCCATCCAACGGCACCAGCGCCAGACGGAAATACGCAGTAGCCAGCAGCTCAGCGCGGCAATAAGTAAAAGCTCAATACTCTGCCCCAACGGGGGCAGAGTAAACGCCAGAATCATCATCACCAACCAGAGCAGAAATTTCCGCACCGGCGAGACATGAACCCAACGGCTTTGATAGCTAAGCCTGTCAAGCCCGGTCATCACGGCGTTGCCTACCCTTGGTATAACCCAGGATATAGAAAATCACGGCTGCGCCCAGCGATCCCTGGAGTGTAAACAGCAGACTTTCAATTTCACCGCTTGCGGGTTCATATAACGGCTGGAACCAGGGTTCATAGTGCGGGGCAATTGCCTGAATCTGACTTTCCGCCTCACCGTCTGAACCGCCGTACTCCCCACCGTGGTTGATAAAGAACGGCAGGATCACCAGCGCCACTACCATGCCCAATATAATCAGCGTCTTTTTCATCGTTAATGCCCTTGTGCGGTTATCAACTGGCGTTTGGTTAGCTGATCGTAAATCAGCACGGTGAGTAACCCTTCCGCAATCGCAATTGGGATCTGCGTCAGGCAGAAAATCCCCATGAACTTAATGATTGAGCCGGTAGCGCCAGCGGACGGATCCGGAAACGCAACGCCCAGCTGTACCGAGGTCACGAAATAGGTGACGAGATCCGCCAGCATCGCACACAGGAAGACGCAGACATCACGACGCAACCCGGCGCGGCAGGCCATTTTCCACACCATGTAACCCACTACTGGGCCAATTACCGCCATCGACATGCCGTTCGCGCCGAGGGTCGTTAAACCACCGTGTGCCAACAGCAGAGCCTGGAACAGCAGAACAATCGCTCCAAGGATGGCTACCACGCCCGGTCCAAACAGGATAACCGCCAGGCCTACACCGGTAGGATGTGAGCAGCTTCCGGTAACAGAAGGAATTTTCAGCGCCGACAGCACAAAAATAAAGGCGCCACACAGGGCCAGCAAAACCTTCTGGTGGTTATCCTCTTGCACGATTTGACGCAAACGTACCAGCCCGTACCACAGGCAGGGTAAAAACAGCAGCCACCAGGCCAGCGCCCACATTGGCGGCAAGAAACCTTCCATGATGTGCATGGCGAACGCTTGTTCAGGAACAATCATTAGTAATAGCGCCGCAGCCAACCCGCTGAAAGACAGCTGTTTTAGCTGTTGTTCAAGCTTCATTGTGCATACTCCCACTGTTTATTGACCAGAATGGTCGAGAAATAAGGCAGCGGCTGATCGTCGCTCACCTCGTCGAGATGACGCCAGCACTGCTCACCTGGCAGCGTGGCTTCAGACATCATTAATGCGCAGTCCAACAAACCCTCTTGTTGCAGCAGTGCTTTGATACGCGCAAAACGACCGTACACTTTCATCAACACCAGGCTGTCATGCTGTTTTAACGCTTGCTGGATTTCCGCTTCCGGCGCGGTACAGGAGACCACCGCCAGTGACTGCTGCTCCATAGCGAGCGGCGTTTTTGAACGCGCAGCAATCGCCGCGAAAGACGTGACGCCAGGAACGATTTCCAGCCAGTCAGGACAACCAATACGCTGAAGTAAAAAGACCCAGGTGCTGAACAGCATCGCATCGCCGAGAGTAATAAACCCCACCTGCTTACCGGCTTCGACTTCCTGAACCAGCGCGGCAGCAACTTCATCCCAGACGGCCTCTTTTTCAGCGCTGTCGGCACTCATGGGAAAATGGCAGCAACGGACTTCGGTCTGCTCGCCGATATACTCACGTACAATCGACAATGCCAGACTGTCGCCGCCTTTACGCCCGGCAGGCGCATAGAGAATATCCAGCGCGCCCAGCGTGCGTGCCGCACGCACGGTAATCAGGTCGGAAGCACCTGGCCCGGTGCTCAGTGCATACAGTTTTCCGCTCATGCAGCTTCCTCCAGCGCCACATTAAGCGCCTGCTGTAAATGTGCCACGAACATGGCGCGAACCGCTGGATTCTCACCCAGACCACTAAGCCACGGCGTAGCCGGGATCCCTGCTGCATTGAACAACGTTTTCCAGGAATCGTCTTCGTCGGAGGCCATGTCGTTGATGGCATGGTCGCCAGCGACTAACATCAGCGGCATCAGATGCACCGCCGTCACCCCTTCCTGAGATAAACTTTCAATTAGCACATCCACTTCCGGGTAGCTTTCCACCGCCCCAACCCGCGCCGGAAAGCGCTGCGCCGTCATCATGTGGTCGAGACAGGCATAGGCGGCAAAAGCATGGTGGCTGGCGCCGTGCCCCATAAACACCACTTTTTCATTTTCACCAAGCGTCGGCATCTGCTGTTGCAGCGCCAGCATCAGCTGGGCGTAATCTTCATGGCTGCTCAGCAGCGGTACACCCAGCGTCAGGCGTGAAAACAGCGGACGCATACTTTGCACTTCGCGGACAATTTTTTCGTATTCGTCGCCATTGATAATGTGCAGCGACTGAATAGCCACATCCTGATACCCCTGCTCCGCCAGTTTTTGCAGCGCCTGCAGCGGCGTGTCGATTTCAATGCCGTCGCGCTGCTTGAGCTTGCGGATTATCATCCCGGAGGTAAACGCCCGGAACAGGTCGCGGTCAGGGCAACTGGCTGCGAGATCGCGCTCACAGGCCACAATATTTTTCTCGCAGGTGTCGTGATAGCTGGTGCCAAAGCTGACCACCAGAAGCGCCTTTTTCATCTCAAACTCCTTAAACAGCGGCCAGCCAGCGCGTTAATCGCGCCCCAAAGGCGGCCTGACTTTCCAGTAACTCTTCTCCCGTCACCAACGGCGCCGGACGTGTAATCACGATGCAGGGGATTCCGGCATCCAGACAGGGTTGAACCTTTTCCTGATAACCACCTTCAGCGCCTGAAGCCTTAGTGATCACCACATCAGCCTGACACTGGCGATAAAACGCGGCGTTGAACTCGGCGCTAAACGGTCCGCACAGTGCGAAAATTTCACCGACGCCAAATCCCAGATCCGCGCATTGCTGAATGACCTCAGGAACAGGCAGAACACGCGCCAGCAACGTTTTTTCAGGCAACCCTTCGCGCCAGATAGCCAGATCTTTACTGCCGGTCGTCAGCAGCACGCGATCGCCGAAGCGTCGCGCCACCTTACAGGCTTGCGGAATACTTTGTACGGTATACAGGTGCGGGTGGGTTAAGCCGCTCAACTGCTCAGGGCGCTGGTAGCGGCTCAGCAGTACGCCCGCCGCTTCGCAGGCGCTCATGATGTTACGGCTCACCACCTCGGCGTACGGATGAGAGGCATCGATCACCCAGCGCGTCCGATTTTCCTGTAGCCAGGCAATCATTTGTTCGCGCTCCAGACGCCCGCAGCGCACCTGGCCTTTGATGTCTCCCGCCAGCTGTTTACCTGTTGGGGTTGCAACTGACAGGGTGTAGGCCACGTTTGCCGCATCCAGTTGCTGGCACAGCATGCGCGCATCGCTGGTACCACCCATGACCAACACATCACCGTAATTCACAGCACATAACCTCGTGGTGTGATCATCAGGCCGTCCTGAACATAGGTTGTTTTGTTACCCACGATCACAAGGCTGGTCATATCAACCGGTTCGAAATCCATTTCACCGAGCGTGGTTAACCATTTTTCCTGCTTTTTACGTCCAGCAGACTTCACAATACCAACCGGCGTTTGTGCGCTTTTGCTGGCGGAAAGTAGCTCAAATGCGCGCGCCAGATGACCTTCGCGACCCCGACTGCGCGGGTTGTAGAAACAGATAACAAAGTCTGCTTCACCGGCGGCAATGATGCGTTTTTCGATAACCGGCCACGGCGTTAACAAGTCGCTTAAGCTGATGTGGCAGAAATCGTGCATCAACGGCGCGCCCAGCAAAGAGGCGGCGGCAATGCTGGCGGTCATGCCTGGGATTAGCCTGACCTCAACATCCAGCTTTTGCTTGCTGACCAGTTCGAGCACCAGCCCGGCCATACCGTAAATCCCCGCGTCACCGCTACTGATCAGCGCCACGTTGTGACCCGCCTGTGCCAGTTCGATCGCCGCCTGGCAGCGTTCAATCTCTTTGCACATCCCGGTTTTGATCACCTGTTTGTCACCCGTGAACGCTTTTACCAGATGGGTGTAGGTTTTATAGCCAACGATGATTTCCGCGGCCTGCAGTGCTTCAACGGCTTCCATGGTCATCATTGCCTGCGAGCCAGGGCCAATTCCAATTACGCTTAACATCAGTGTGAAACTCCCAAAGTGATAGTGACGCCCTGTTCTCGCAGGGTCTCGCCTAACAGTTTTCCGTGGCTCAACAGCCAGGCTGCAGGACCGGAAACGCTTCCTGTACCCACCGTTTTGCGAACAAACGATGAGGCCGGAAAACGATGTTCATGCTCACGCAGCGCGTCAGCAGTAAAGGTTTCGAAAGGAACGCGACAGCACGAAGCCAGTTGGATAAGACCCTGTTCATCTTTTTTCAGCGTGATGCTGCCAATCGCTTTTAGCGCCAACGGATCGAGCTGTTGGGCTTCAAGTTGCCGGGCAAGCAGCGCAGCCAGCAACGGGAACGGCGTATCACGGCGACAGCCAATTCCGGCCACAACCCGCTGTGGCACCAACTTCCAGTGCGTAACAGGCAGGTCAGGTAAATTGGTGCGTAAGGTGATGCACACCAACGCATCCAGTTCAGGGAGTTGGTTGAGATCGGTGACCGTAATAAATCCGCGCCGGTCACAATGACTGACATCCTGCGTCAGTTCGTCATCCCACCACAGACCAACCCGTTTATTGCTGACCAGCATCTGATTCACGATCTTCACCGCCGAACGGAAATCACTCATCCGGGCGTTGAGTTGAAATGCCAGCGTATCCAGTGCCGCCATATCGTTCACATCCGTCGCGGTGGTGATCACCGGGTCGGCACCCAACATGCCCGCCAGATAACGCGCCAACGCATTAGCACCGCCCGCGTGACCGGAGAGCAGGCTGATGACATGCTGGGCACGTTCATCAATGACCACCACTGCCGGATCGCAGAATTTGTCATTGACCAGCGGGGCCAGTACGCGCACCGCAATACCGGTCGCACCGATAAAAATCAGCGCCGAGTAATTCGTAAACGCTTCGCGGGCGGTATTTGCAAAGCTGTTTTCGAAGGGAATAAACCCCTCCTCCAGCAGCTTTTCACTGGTAAAACAGGTAACCGGCAGCATGGCTGCCAGACGTTTCGCCAGCACAACGCCGCCAGGAGTCAGGCAAAAAAGCGCAATTGATTCAGGCTTTACGGTATTCATGGCTAAAGTCCGCCGCATAGAGTTTGGAGTAGTGATACTCCGAGCCCAGGAAATTACCGACCAGAATAAGGGCCGTTTTACGGATGCCCGCATCGCGAACCTTGTCGCCAATATCCGCCAGGGTCCCGCGCACGGTCTGGCTTTCTGGCCAGGTCGCTTTATAGATCACCGCCACGGGAGTGGTCGCCGGATATCCGCCTTCAATCAGACGCTCGGCCACCCGATGAATACGCTGGACGGAAAGATAAATCGCCATTGATGTCTGATGGCTGGCAAAAGACTCCAGCTGTTCACCCTCTGGTACCGGGGTGCGGCCTTCCAGGCGCGTAATGATCAGGCTCTGTGAAACTTCGGGCACGGTATACTCGACACCCAGCTCTGCCGCCGCGCCGAGGAACGCGCTGACGCCGGGTACCACCTGCCAGTCAATCCCGCGTTTGGTCAGCTCCTCACCCTGCTCGCGTACGGAACCGTACAACGAGACATCGCCGGTTTGCAGACGCACAACGGTCTTACCCGCTTTCACACCAGCTTCCATCAGATCAAGGATCTGCTCCAGATGCAGTTCGGCACTGTCGTGACATTCAGCACCGGCAGGGCAATACTCCAGCAATTCCGTGTTAATCAGCGATCCGGCGTAGATAACAACCTGCGCCTGCTGTAGCAACCGGTAACCTTTGAGGGTAATCAGCTCGCGATCGCCAGGACCTGCGCCAACAAACCACACGCTACGGGGATCAAAAATCTCAGACATGGTTTCCTTCCTTCTGACAGGCGATAACAAATACGGGGTTATTCGGTTTGAAATAGTGACCACTGCCAAGCGTGGCAAGCGAGGAAACCTGTAACTGCAGGCAATCCACGCCCTGTACGCCAAGATGGTCCAGATGTGCCAGCGCGGTGTTGAGGTTTTCCTGGAGGATGAACGTCATCACCAAACGCCCTGCGGGATGCAATTGGCGCATCGACCAGTCAATCAGTTCGGTCAGATGGCCGCCGCTGCCGCCCATAAAAATGGCATCGGCTTTTTCAGCGATGGTCATGGGTGCAACGCCGGGAAAAATATCGATATTTGCGCAGGCAAAATGCTGGCGGTTTTCATCCAGCAACCTGAGTGCCGCCGGGTTGCGTTCGATGGCCGTTACACGTAATCCGGGATATTGCAACGCCGCCTCTATCGACACGCTGCCGGTTCCGGCACCAATATCAATCAGGTGACTGGCGCGGTGTAATTCAAGTTTTGAGAGGGCAAGTGCGCGTACCGCTTCTTTGGTCATCGGCACTTTCTCTCCACGCAAAAACAGCTCATCTTTCATCGAGGATCACCACTGCATTCATGTCATAGTCGGCGTTAACTTCACGCACAGGCAGGAAATGGATCTTTTCATTTTCCATCGCCAGGTTTTCGCCAATCACCATCCAGCGATGCCCCTTGCCTCGTGCAATGAGCTGCTGCGCGATTTGACGCGGGCCACACAGCGCATCAGTCACCATCGCCACCTTGTTATGTCGCGCCAGCTCATCAAAACAGACGCTGCGGCCATGGCTACTGGTCAGCCACATATCGTTCATATCAATACCGGACTGCGCGCACAGGTACTGCACCGCGCTAATGCCGGGAATAATCCGCACATTCTCAACACCAAAATGCGCCACCATGCGCGTCCCGATGCCATAAAACAGCGGATCGCCAGATGCCAGTACCACAATGTGTTGTTCCTGATGTGCGCTAATCCAGTTCAGGAGTTCCGGGATATTGGCGCCAAGAGCAAACTGTTCACCGGCAAAATCGGGGAATTGCTGCAAATGCCGCTTTCCACCGACCAGAACATCCGCCGTCGCAACAGCTTCTCGTGCCGCAGGTGTCATCAAATGCAAACCGGCGGGGCCCATCCCTACAACGGTTAACATTGCATCTCCTCCGCAATTTCTGCGACCGGGCGATTACTGCCAAGAACCTGATTATCAAAGGAAAACATGATGGCATCGCAGGTTGGGGGATTTTTGGTAAAGCGCAATGTTTGCAGGACGCGCATACAAATGCGCTGAGCCAGATGGTCATAAATGTGCTGGAAACCGTACGCGTCGATATGTTCCATCGCCGCTTCGGTGGTATCGCACTCGCTGACCAACGTCAGCAGATCCAGCGGTGCGCCAAGTAGCGCGAGGTGAGCCACCAGCGTTTCCATACGGGCATCGGCAATATGGCTATGGGTGTGGAAGATCCCCGCCGCGATTTTGACGAGCTTCCCGGGGTGTCCTACCAGCACGATTTGCCGGAATCCCAGACGCACGGCTTCTTCAATCATGTAGCCGACGAAGTTGCTCATGGTGACCACAACCTGAGAGTCGATACCCATCTGCTCGCGCACAAAACGCTCACCGTGGTTTCCCGGCACCAGTACGACACGCTCCAGCCCAGCCGCCCGCTTAATTTCCAGCTCCAGCGACAGTGAACGTTTCCAGCTCTCTTCCGACATCGGCGTGACAATACCCGTGGTGCCGATAATCGAAATGCCACCCAGAATGCCAAGGCGGGAGTTGTAGGTTTTTTGCGCCCGTTCTTCGCCTTCTGGTGCGAAGATTTCAATCTGCGCCCCACGATTTGGGCCAATCGCTTCGCGGACGGCAGATTCAATGGTCTGGCGAGGTGTACGGTTAATCGCCGAACTGCCCACCGGCAGGCCAATCCCTTTGCGGGTTACCGTACCGACCCCTTCGCCGCCCTGTATGGCAATCACGCCACTATCGTCTAACGTCACGCGGGCAAAAATCAGCATGCCGTGGGTGGCGTCCACATCATCACCACCGTCTTTGCGGATGGCAGCTATCGCCTGTTGCCCTTCGATATGCGGTGACTCCACGTTCAGGCACAGCGTCACCCCGGAAGGCGTCACGATGGAAACCTGATGGATGAGGTGTTGGCGCAATACCATTAGCGCTGCTACTTTTGCCGCCGCCGTGGCGCACGATCCCGTGGTATATCCTTTACGCAGCGCTTTACCGTTGTGCCACACCGGCGTATCGAAGGCCTCGCTCATCGCGCCCCCTGCATGTGATAAAGCATGGCGTTGACGATAGCGGCGGCGACGTTGCTTCCCCCTTTACGGCCTAACGCTGCAATGGCGGGCAAATTGCTTTGGGTCAGGGCATCTTTCGACTCTTCTGCACCAACGAACCCAACCGGTACACCCACCACACCGCTGACGGCAACATCATGCTCAAGCAGGCGGAACAGCGCAGTCGGCGCGTTGCCAAAGACAAACAGCTTTTCCCCCTCTTCCTTCACCGCAATGTCGACAGCAGCCATGGACCGGGTAATCCCCTGCTCTTTTGCCGTACGCACAACCCGCGGGTCGCTGATGTAGCAGCGGCATTCACCGCCGAATTTTGCCAGCAGCGTTTTATTGATCCCGGAAAGTGCCATCGTGGTGTCGGTATAAATCACGCTCGAACGGCTAAGCGCGGCACAAAACTGCTCCAGCACATCACTGGAAAACCACAGAATGTCCAGCCAGTCGAAATCCGCCGTCGTGTGAATGACCCGCTTGATAATGGCTTCATGTAACGGACTGGCAAACTGATAGTCCGGACGGGTTTCACGGATGATCTCGCCAATAATGTCGAAACTTTTGGCTTCAATCGCCTGGGGTTGCTGGATATATTGCATTATGTTGTCCTCAGGCTACACCGACCCACAGCCACCGCAGCGCAATAAACAGCGCCAGTGCCAGCGTCGATGCCACCCACATCAGTCGAATCGTATGGGAAATGTCGTCTACCGAAATGTCGCGTTGTGCATCACCGATCCACGGTTTCTCAACGCGCTCGCCAAAGTAGTCATTAGGACCACCCAGACGAATGCCTAATGCCCCGGCTACGGATGCCTCTGACCATGCACAGTTTGGGCTGCTGTGGTTGTAGCGATCGCGCCAGCCAATCTGTAAAGCTCGCGAGCCGTCTTTACGGCATAAAAATGCCGCCACGCCCAGCAGCAGCCAGCTCAGTCTTGCAGGAATAAAGTTCGCGACATCGTCCAGACGCGCGCTGACCATACCAATAGCGCGGTATTTTTCATGTTTGTAACCCACCATGGAGTCAAGGGTGTTTACCGCTTTGTAGGCCATCGCCAGGGGCGCACCGCCAAGAAGGAGAAAGAACAGCGGCGCGATAATGCCGTCTACGGTGTTTTCAGCCACGGTTTCCACCACCGCGCGATTGATCTGCTGCGGTTGCAGTTGTGAGGTATCACGCCCCACAATCCACGATAGTTTTTCCCGACTTTCAGCAAGGTCACCGGCCCGTAGCGGACGTTCGACATCCTGCGCGGCGTTTGCCAGGCAGCGCCCGGCCAGCACGGTAAAGATCATCCACACCTCTACCACCCAGCCCAGCCAGGGATGAATAGATTCTGCCAGCGCCAGCACACCCCAGGACACAGACCAGGTCAGACCAACCACCACAATCCACATCACCGCACCGCCGATGCGCAGCGCACGGTCGCTATGGCAATAACGCCGAACAATTCGCTGCACGGCAGAAATCAGATTGCCAATCCAGCGCACCGGATGCGGCCAGTTCTGCGGATCACCGATGATAAAATCAAGCAGCCAGGCAACACACCACGCCAGGATCGTCATAGCGCGCTCCTCGCAGCGGCCAGCCAGTGGTTAAGCATCTGCGGACGTTGGGCAAAATGAACGTGTAAATAGCTGGCGAAGGTGTTTCCGACCTGCCAGCCGCCGGACCAGGCTTGCAGCGTTTTACCATCGCGCACTTTGCGACAGTTCATCACCGCTGGTGTTTCAGGGGTAAAATCGGAATAGTGGAATTCATGTCCGCGCAGCACTTCGCCTTCTGCTGCTAACAATGTTTGCTGTGCGGCCTGCGCTTCACAGTAGCCAAATCGGGTCAGACGTTTCCCCATTTTGCTGTGGCCGGGAATAATATCCGCCATCAGCCAGGTATCGCCGTTGCTGTCCTCAAGCGAACTGCCGAGATACATCAACCCCCCGCACTCTGCATAAATCGCGACGCCACGTTGATGTGCCGCTCGCAGTTGCTTCAGCATCGGGACATTGCGAGCCAGCGCCGCAGCGTGTAGCTCAGGATATCCGCCACCTAACCAGATCATCTGACAGTCGGGTAAGCAGGTGTCGTGCAGCGGGCTAAAACGAACAATATTAAGCCCCGTACGTTCCAGCAGCGTAATGTTGTCCGGGTAGTAGAAGTTGAAGGCTTCGTCATCGGCAATTGCAAGCGTTAGCCCTGCTCCGGCGTCTGCGGCAGGTAGCGTAGGCCATTCACCAGCAGGAAGAACGGTTGACTGGCTTAATGTCAGCAGCGCGTCAATATCAAGGGTTTGCTCCAGCGTCGCGGCAAAAGCCTGCCACGGTTGCTGATTGATAACCGACTCACGTGCAGTTACTAAACCCAGATGTCGTTCGGGAAGGGCAACCCCATCCATACGGGGTACGAAACCTAAGACGGGTATATCGCAGTAACGTTCGATTGCGACTTTCAGTAACTGGTAATGCGTTTCGCTGTTAACCCGATTAACAATAACGCCGGCGATGTTCAGGGTGGGATCAAAATGCTGAAAACCCATTACCGTTGCGGCGATTGAGGTGGAAACGGCTTTGCCATCAACCAGTAAGATGACCGGACAGCCTAACTGTTTAGCCATCGCGGCGGTGCTGCAGTAGTTTGGGTCAGTACCATAGCCGTCATACAGCCCCATCACACCTTCAATAACGGCGATATCCGCATGTTGCATCTGCTCGTTGAATAGCGCGTTCAGCGTGGGGATGGGAAGCATGAAGCTATCAAGATTGCGGGAAGCGGTGCCGCATACCGCTGTATGCCAGCCGGTATCAAGGTAATCAGGACCCACTTTGCAAGGCTGGACGCGCAAACCGCGTTTTTTCAACAAGCTCAACAAGCCCAGCGTCACCGTGGTTTTACCACAGCCGCTTCCGGTACCTGCAAGAACAAATGCGTGAAAATTGGCCGCCATACCCTGATCCTGTTCAGGGTGGTAGGGGTGTAGAGATACCCAGTCTCTCGACTGTATGCATCTGAACCACCCACTTCCCACCGAAGTTGTTGGTAGTCACTGACAGGCAGGTCTTCTGGCTTAGCGTCATCCTCACCCGTCCTTCCCAATCTTGCGATCAGTGGTCCATACGGGGTCGTCAGCATCACAGCAGCGGGGGCTGCGGGGGATTCTCACCCCCTTCCCTACCACAAATGTGGCAAACCTGTCAGTTCAAGAGCCTGGTTAATTAAGCTCTTTGTTATGAGGTAAATTCACGACCTCATGACAATAATTCAATTTAATATCTTTCCGAGTTCATTCAGCCAATTTTCTGGCCTTATCACACTTATTCATACGTTCACTTTTTGAATGAAAGTATCAGCTAAGAATAAAGAAAGTCATTCACACAGACACTGTATCTCATCACAAAAATAAAAACTGGTGCAGTTTATCCCTCTAATGCCATTATTTTGTTGCGCTATGACAATTTATTGACTGCTGTTGTTAAATTTCATTTTATAATGACTGACATAGCGCCCTATATCAAAAATCGGCAATAGCAAAATATTGCTATTTAAGCGGATTCATCGCGTGAAATGACATTTATTTGCTGACGAAATGCCTGCGGCGTAACCTGATAGGTCTGGCGGAAAACTTTGCAAAAATAACTTGTTTGCGAAAAGCCTAAATTACGCGCAATGCTGGCTATGCTCCAGTCACTGTGACAAAGCAACTCTTTGGCACTGGCCATTCTTTGTTGATTTACCCATGCGTTAAAACCAATACCCTGATATTTTTTGAACAATTTGCTGAAATAGTACGGGCTAAGGAAAACATGAGAGGCAACATCTTCCAGACGCAGCTCATCTGATAAATGTGCATCAATGTAGCGCAGGGCTTTTTTCATTTTACTGTCATGGGGGTTGGTACTGCGGTTAGCGCGTACCGGCTCTGATTGCTGCGGGTTATCTTTGATAACAACAAAATTGAGTTGTTTCTTAAGGCAATTTTCGACGATGAGCTTGAGTAAATCCGCTGAGGCAATGACTCGAGAATAGTCCATCTCAGGTACATTACGGAACTCGTTGACCAGTTCGGGATCTGCTTGCCAGCGGTCATCGACGTTCAGAATATCAACGAGGCCTACATCGTTACTTAAGCGTACTTGTCCACAAAGCACGAACCCTACCAGGTGTCCCGCGATGACCAGCGGAATTGAGAAATCGGTAAGCCCGGCATGGCAGCGATAAATGCAGGGTTGATCGGATTTAGAGGCTTCCAACCCTCCACAGCGGTCGCTCATACGACAACGCGTACTATGCTGAGGATGCTGGCGCATCAACTGGCAAAAAGGAGTGAAATTAAAAAGCTCAGAAATTTCATCACCGTGAATATTGACAACCACAACAGCCAGACTGGTGGCCTGTGCAAAATCCTGTGCGATTTTATTAATGAGTTCTGAGTTCAGGGCACTCGCAGAAATCATGATAAAACCTCTCAGTTAATTTATTGTTATAAATAAAACATATTATTCACACATTCATTTTCATCTCGCGATCCGGCGCGCTGATGAAAGTAAGCATTGAACATAACAAAAGTCTCCCATTCTTGGGAGACTTTTTAAGTCGTTCAGGAAACCGGATCACGAAAACAGTTTTTACCTTTCAATAATAAACATCTTTCGTGAAGCTAGCTCTCGTTATCCTCCAACTTACACGAATTACACGGTAAATTTTTGCCAATAAAATAACGATAAATTGCTGCGCCCGCACAGGCGCCAATGATGGGAGCCACAATCGGCACGATGAAATAAGGGATATCGCGCCCACCGGTCATCGCAACATCACCCCACCCGGCCATCCAGGCGAACAATTTAGGACCAAAGTCACGTGCCGGGTTCATCGCAAAGCCGGTAAGTGGACCGGTGGATGCGCCGATAACAGCAACCAGGATACCAATCAGCAATGGTGCTAACGGGCCTTTTGGAACACCGTTACCGTCGTCCGTTAGCGCCATAATCATCCCCATCAGAATGGAGGTAATCACCACTTCGACCAGTGCGGCCTGCCAGACACTCAGTACGGCGGCAGGATACGTGCTAAAAATGCTGGCAAGCTGCAGGCTTTCCAGACTGCCGCGCACCATTTGGTGGGCTGATTCATACTCAATAAATAAACTGCCGTACAACAAATAGGCCAGCATAGCGCCACCAAAGGCACCCGCTATCTGAGCGACGGAATAAGGCAATACTTTACGCCCCGGAAAACAGGCAAACAACCAAAGTGCGATGGTAATAGCGGGATTGAGATGGGCCCCAGAAATCCCGGCTGTCAGGTAAACTGCAAGCGAGATCCCCAAGCCCCATATGATGCAGATCTCCCACAATCCCAAACTGGCACCCGCGACTTTCAGGGCGCTCAGGCACCCAATACCAAAAAACAAAAATAGCCCGGTACCCAAAAATTCAGCAATACATTGCGCTCTTAGTGAATCGTTCATTGTGACACCTTCTAAGCAGAGTTCGTGTCTTTACCAGCGGACTCCTTGCTGGCAGGAAGATTACTTCAAGGCTTACTATAAAAATCTGTATCGGCAAATTGTTGGCAATCTGCAAGCGACATGCTCTTCAAAATCGTGTTGTGATAGCAAATTCTTGCTATCACCTTTATTAAAACAGGCGATAAAACGAGGTTCTCCCCCATTAAAAGTATATTTTCAAAATAATAAAATATTGCGAACAGCAGAATTCCATTTTCAAACGATCATCACAATTTCATTTTTCTCGCATAGCAAATGATATTTAAACTGTCACTCGGAAAAGTGTAAATATGGAATTAACATAACCAAATAGTCACATTACTTAAACCAAAAATAACCAACAAAAACAAATCCTTATAATGATATATAGCAATTTTATCTCACCATAACCCCACTATTTTTTCACTCTTACTTTCAACTCAGCCATTCTTTTTCCTCGCTTCTTTTTATAGTCATGAAAATCGGGACAACCCAGGCGAGGTCTTTATGCAACAAGAAGCGTTAGGAATGGTAGAAACCAAAGGCTTAACTGCAGCCATAGAGGCCGCAGATGCAATGGTGAAGTCAGCCAATGTAATGCTGGTCGGCTACGAAAAAATTGGTTCGGGGCTGGTAACAGTCATTGTCCGTGGCGATGTCGGCGCAGTCAAAGCAGCAACAGATGCAGGTGCCGCCGCAGCCCGTAATGTGGGAGAAGTGAAAGCCGTACACGTCATCCCACGCCCGCATACCGATGTAGAAAAAATCTTACCGAAGGGAATTAGCTAATGAGCAGCAATGAGCTGGTTGAACAGATCATGGCGCAGGTGATTGCTCGCGTGGCAACGCCGGAACAGCAGGCTATCCCTGAAAATAATCCTCCAACACGAGAAACGGCTATGGCAGAGAAAAGCTGCAGTTTAACGGAGTTTGTCGGTACCGCGATTGGCGATACCGTCGGTCTGGTAATCGCCAACGTAGACAGCGCCCTACTGGACGCGATGAAACTTGAAAAACGGTATCGCTCCATTGGCATCCTTGGCGCCCGTACTGGCGCTGGCCCGCACATCATGGCCGCTGATGAAGCGGTAAAAGCCACCAATACTGAAGTCGTCAGTATTGAGTTACCACGTGATACCAAAGGCGGCGCTGGTCATGGCTCGCTGATTATTCTTGGCGGCAACGATGTTTCCGACGTGAAACGCGGCATTGAAGTCGCACTGAAAGAACTGGATCGCACCTTTGGCGATGTTTATGCCAACGAAGCCGGTCACATCGAAATGCAGTACACCGCACGCGCCAGCTACGCACTTGAAAAAGCCTTTGGCGCACCGATTGGCCGTGCCTGTGGCGTTATCGTCGGCGCGCCAGCATCCGTTGGTGTCCTGATGGCCGATACTGCCCTGAAATCCGCCAACGTGGAAGTTGTGGCCTACAGCTCCCCAGCCCATGGCACCAGCTTCAGTAACGAAGCCATTCTGGTTATTTCGGGTGACTCTGGCGCTGTTCGTCAGGCCGTTATCTCCGCCCGTGAAATCGGTAAAACCGTTCTCGGGACCCTCGGCTCAGAGCCGAAAAACGATCGTCCGTCCTACATCTGATATCAGTGAGGCTGATTCATGAGATCGAAAAGATTTGAAGCACTGGCGAAGCGCCCTGTGAATCAGGATGGTTTCGTTAAGGAGTGGATCGAAGAAGGCTTCATTGCGATGGAAAGCCCGAACGACCCCAAACCGTCGATTAAAATCGTCAACGGCACAGTCACTGAACTGGACGGTAAATCCGCCAGTGAATTTGACTTAATCGACCATTTTATTGCCCGCTACGGCATTAACCTGGCGCGCGCTGAAGAAGTCATGGCGATGGATTCGGTCAAACTGGCTAATATGCTTTGTGATCCTAACGTGAAGCGCAAAGACATTGTGCCGCTGACCACCGCAATGACGCCGGCAAAAATTGTCGAAGTGGTGTCCCATATGAACGTCGTTGAGATGATGATGGCAATGCAGAAAATGCGTGCTCGTCGTACCCCATCTCAACAAGCGCACGTCACTAACGTCAAAGATAACCCGGTGCAGATTGCCGCTGATGCCGCTGAAGGCGCATGGCGCGGATTTGACGAACAGGAAACGACCGTTGCCGTTGCGCGTTATGCGCCATTTAACGCCATTGCGCTGTTAGTCGGCTCACAGGTTGGACGCCCTGGCGTATTAACCCAGTGCTCGCTGGAAGAAGCAACCGAACTTAAGCTCGGCATGCTAGGCCACACCTGCTACGCAGAAACCATCTCCGTCTATGGTACTGAACCCGTCTTTACCGACGGTGATGACACGCCATGGTCGAAAGGCTTCCTCGCCTCTTCTTACGCCTCCCGTGGTCTGAAAATGCGCTTTACCTCCGGCTCTGGCTCCGAAGTTCAGATGGGTTACGCCGAAGGCAAATCGATGCTTTATCTGGAAGCCCGCTGTATTTACATCACCAAAGCTGCTGGAGTACAGGGTCTGCAAAACGGTTCCGTAAGCTGCATCGGTGTCCCTTCCGCCGTGCCGTCAGGCATTCGTGCTGTGCTGGCTGAAAACCTGATCTGCTCTTCTTTGGATCTGGAATGCGCCTCCAGCAACGACCAAACCTTTACCCATTCGGATATGCGCCGTACTGCGCGTCTGCTGATGCAGTTCCTGCCGGGTACTGACTTCATCTCTTCCGGTTATTCCGCAGTGCCGAACTACGACAACATGTTTGCGGGTTCGAACGAGGATGCCGAAGATTTTGACGACTACAACGTTCTCCAGCGCGACCTGAAAGTAGACGGTGGTCTGCGCCCGGTTCGTGAAGAAGACGTTATCGCCATTCGTAACAAAGCGGCGCGTGCGCTGCAGGCCGTCTTTGCCGGGATGGGATTACCGCCAATCACTGATGAAGAAGTGGAAGCTGCGACTTACGCCCACGGTTCGAAAGATATGCCGGAACGTAACATCGTTGAAGACATCAAGTTTGCGCAAGAGATCATCAATAAAAACCGTAACGGCCTGGAAGTAGTGAAAGCCCTTGCTCAGGGCGGATTTACCGATGTCGCTCAGGACATGCTCAACATCCAGAAAGCCAAGTTAACCGGGGATTACCTGCATACCTCCGCCATTATCGTTGGCGACGGACAGGTGCTATCCGCTGTCAATGATGTTAACGACTATGCCGGTCCGGCAACAGGTTATCGCCTGCAAGGCGAACGCTGGGAAGAGATCAAAAACATCCCTGGCGCACTTGATCCCAACGAGCTTGGCTAAGGGGTGAAAAATGGAAATTAATGAAAAACTGCTGCGCCAGATAATTGAAGATGTGTTGTCTGAAATGCAGACCAGCGACAAACCCGTCTCTTTCCGCGCATCTACAGCGGCAAGCGCACCTCAGGCTGCTGCGGCACAGGGCGACAGCTTTCTGACCGAGATTGGTGAAGCCAAACAAGGCCAGCAACAGGATGAAGTGATCATTGCCGTAGGGCCGGCGTTTGGGCTCTCGCAAACCGTCAATATCGTAGGGATCCCGCATAAAAATATCTTGCGCGAAGTGATTGCCGGTATTGAAGAAGAAGGCATCAAAGCGCGCGTTATCCGCTGCTTTAAATCCTCCGATGTGGCGTTTGTTGCCGTTGAGGGTAACCGTCTGAGCGGTTCCGGGATCTCTATCGGCATCCAGTCAAAAGGCACCACGGTTATCCACCAGCAGGGGTTACCGCCGCTTTCAAACCTGGAGCTGTTCCCTCAGGCACCGCTTCTGACGCTGGAAACCTATCGTCAGATCGGTAAAAACGCCGCGCGTTATGCCAAGCGTGAATCTCCGCAACCGGTCCCTACTCTGAATGACCAGATGGCACGTCCTAAGTACCAGGCGAAATCAGCCATTCTGCACATTAAAGAGACCAAATACGTTGTGACAGGCAAAAACCCGCAGGAACTGCGCGTGGCGCTTTGATAAAGGATACCTCCATGAATACCGACGCAATTGAATCGATGGTTCGGGATGTGTTGAGCCGGATGAATAGCCTGCAAGGCGAGTCCGCGACTCCACCCGCGGCGAGTTCATCAGCACATACCGCGAAAGTCACGGATTACCCTCTCGCGAATAAACATCCTGAGTGGGTAAAAACTGCGACCAACAAAACGCTGGACGACTTCACGCTTGAAAATGTTCTGAGCAACAAAGTGACCGCGCAGGACATGCGCATCACCCCTGAAACACTGCGCCTCCAGGCGGAAATCGCCAAAGATGCCGGACGTGACAGGCTGGCGATGAACTTCGAGCGCGCAGCCGAGCTAACCGCTGTTCCTGACGATCGCATTCTTGAGATCTACAACGCGCTGCGCCCGTACCGCTCAACAAAAGATGAGCTGATGGCTATCGCCGACGATCTCGAAAATCGTTATCAGGCAAAAATCTGTGCAGCTTTCGTTCGTGAAGCGGCAGCGCTGTACGTTGAGCGTAAAAAACTCAAAGGCGACGACTAACTCAGGGACAGGATCATGCGATATATAGCTGGCATTGACATAGGCAACTCATCAACGGAAGTCGCTCTGGCTACTCTGGATGAGTCTGGCGTGCTGAGCATCACCGGCAGCGCGCTGGCAGAAACCACCGGAATTAAGGGCACATTACGTAATGTGTTTGGCATTCAGGAAGCCCTGACGCTGGCGGCAAAAAACGCCGGTATCAATGTCAGCGATATTTCGCTCATCCGTATTAACGAAGCCACCCCGGTCATTGGCGACGTGGCGATGGAAACAATAACCGAAACCATCATCACTGAATCCACCATGATCGGCCATAACCCTAAAACACCGGGCGGTGTCGGGTTAGGCGTGGGCGTCACTATTACGCCGGAAGACCTTCTCAGTCGCCCGGCGGATACGCCCTATATTCTGGTGGTGTCATCGGCATTTGATTTCGCCGATGTTGCTACGATGATTAATGCCTCCGTCCGTGCCGGATACCAGTTAACTGGCGTTATTTTGCAGCAGGACGATGGTGTGTTGGTCAGTAATCGTCTGACTCATCCCCTGCCCATCGTCGATGAAGTCCTTCATATCGACCGTATCCCGTTGGGGATGTTGGCTGCCATTGAGGTCGCTGTACCAGGAAAGGTCATTGAAACCCTTTCTAACCCCTACGGCATTGCAACTGTCTTTGGCCTCAATGCCGATGAAACTAAAAACATTGTTCCGATGGCACGGGCGCTGATCGGCAACCGTTCAGCCGTAGTGGTGAAAACGCCGTCAGGTGATGTGAAAGCGCGAGCCATTCCTGCCGGAAATCTGGAGCTACAGTCTCAGGGGCGTACCGTACGGGTCGACGTTGCAGCGGGCGCCGAAGCGATTATGAAAGCGGTTGGTGATTGCCCGAAACTGGATAACGTTACCGGAGAAGCTGGCACCAATATTGGCGGCATGCTGGAGCATGTGCGTCAGACGATGGCTGAATTAACCAACAAACCCAGTCATGAAATTTTTATTCAGGATCTGCTGGCGGTCGATACCTCGGTTCCCGTCAGCGTGACGGGTGGACTTGCCGGTGAGTTCTCGCTGGAACAGGCTGTCGGCATAGCCTCCATGGTGAAATCAGACCGCCTGCAAATGGCGATGATTGCCCAGGAGATCACGCAAAAGCTCAACATTGACGTCCAGGTTGGCGGGGCCGAAGCCGAAGCGGCCATTCTGGGGGCCTTAACTACTCCGGGCACAACGCGACCACTGGCTATTCTGGACCTCGGCGCGGGTTCAACCGACGCTTCTATCATCAATCCTAAGGGCGAAATTATTGCCACGCACCTGGCGGGCGCAGGCGATATGGTCACGATGATCATTGCCCGTGAACTAGGTCTGGATGACCGTTATCTCGCGGAAGAGATTAAAAAGTATCCGTTGGCGAAAGTTGAGAGCTTGTTCCACCTTCGCCACGAAGACGGCAGCGTTCAGTTCTTCCCTACGCCTCTCCCACCAACGGTTTTTGCGCGCGTGTGCGTAGTGAAACCCGATGAACTGGTGCCACTGCCTGGTGAACTGGCGCTGGAGAAAGTACGGGCCATTCGTCGAAGTGCTAAGGAGCGCGTTTTCGTTACTAACGCACTCAGAGCGTTACGTCAGGTGAGTCCGACCGGGAACATTCGGGATATTCCCTTTGTAGTGCTGGTTGGCGGCTCATCCCTGGATTTCGAAGTTCCACAGCTGGTCACCGATGCTCTGGCGCATTATCGACTGGTTGCCGGGCGCGGCAACATTCGTGGTACTGAAGGTCCGCGCAATGCGGTTGCGACAGGACTGATTCTCTCCTGGCATAAGGCATTCGCTCATGGAAAGTAATCTCACCACGCCAGCCATCGTTATCTTCACCAGTACTGACTGCGCTGACGTCTGGAATGACGTACTGCTGGGTATTGAAGAAGAAGGGATCCCCTTTGTGATTCAGGAGAGTGATTCAACTGACGTTATCCACAACGCATGGTTGGCCGCCTGCCAGTCACCATTGCTGGTTGGTATTGGCTGTAGCCGTGAAAAACTGGTCGTGCACTACAAAAACTTACCCACATCAGCACCGCTTTTTACGCTGACGTATCAACAAAATAGCCACGATCGCCGCAGCATTGGTAACAACGCTGCGCGGCTGGTTAAAGGCATTCCGTTCCGGGAATGCCACTCATAACCCACAGGAGAAAAGCAGTATGAATAACGCACTGGGACTGGTTGAAACAAAAGGGCTTGTCGGCGCTATTGAAGCCGCTGATGCCATGGTGAAATCCGCAAACGTGCAGTTGGTTGGTTACGAAAAAATCGGATCTGGCCTTATCACCGTTATGGTTCGCGGTGATGTCGGCGCGGTGAAAGCAGCCGTAGATGCTGGAAGCGCAGCGGCAAGCGCCGTTGGTGAGGTGAAATCCTGCCACGTTATCCCGCGTCCGCACAGCGACGTTGAAGCCATTTTACCTAAATCCGCCTAAGCCGTTAAAACCAAGGAGCACAGCGTGAAGCAATCACTGGGATTACTTGAAGTTAGTGGTCTGGCATTAGCCATCAGTTGCGCGGACGTCATGGCGAAAGCCGCCTCCATCACGCTGGTGGGCCTCGAAAAAACCAACGGCTCAGGCTGGACGGTGATCAAGATAATCGGGGATGTGGCCTCCGTCCAGGCGGCCATTTCCACCGGTGTCAGTTTCGCTGACCAGCGAGATGGGCTGGTGGCTCACAAAGTCATTTCCAGACCCGGGGACGGGATCCTGTCGCATAGCGTTGTCCAGGAGCCTGAGCCAACAGCCGACCCCATACCAGCCGTACCGCATGAAGAGATATTTGTAGACCATGATGTACCCGAAGCACCGCAAGATGCAGAGTTGATCAGCTGTAATTTGTGTCTTGATCCTGCCTGCCCTCGCCAAAAAGGCGAGCCGCGCACGCTTTGTCTTCACTCTGGAAAACGAGGTGAAGCGTAATGGATAAACAGCAACTGGAGACCACTGTCGCTAAGGTTCTGGATGAAATGCGCGAGCGCCCGATTCCGCTGGGGATCTCTAACCGTCATATTCATCTGTGCGCTGAAGATTACGGCCGCTTGTTTCCCAATCACCCCATTAGTGAAAAAAAAGAGCTGTTGCAGCCCGGACAATATGCAGCAGAGCAAACCGTCACGCTGGTGGGGCCAAAAGGTCAGTTAAAAAATGTGCGTTTACTCGGCCCGCTGCGCAGTACCAGCCAGGTTGAAATTTCTCGTACCGACGCCCGCACGCTGGGAATTACTGCCCCACTGCGGATGTCGGGCAATATCGAGGGCACGCCTGGCGTTCGCCTCGTCAGCCCATTTGCTGAGCTGGACCTAACATCCGGAGTGATCGTCGCCCAACGGCATATCCATATGTCGCCGCTCGATGCACTGATCCTGCGGGTTTCCCATGGTGATAAAGTCTCGGTCGCCATTAATGGCGATGAACGTCGACTGATTTTCGATAACGTCGCCGTACGCGTTTCGCCGGACATGCGCCTCGAAATGCATATCGATACAGACGAAGCCAATGCTGCAGGCGCTGATAATCCCCAGGCATTCGCCACACTGGTGACTTCACGATGAACAACGAACTGCTGCAACGCATTATCGAGGAGGTTGTTTCCCGATTAAAAAAACGCGCGGAAAGCACGCTCACTCTTAGCGTCGCGCAGTTACGGGAAATCGATTCACGGACAGTATGCTGCCAGTATTCGTCGCTCCATCTCCAGCAAGTGGACCTGCTTTTACTGGAGCAAATTGCCGAAGGCTGCCCAGCCAACATGTCGGTGGTAACGATTCACGACGCGCTGGCATGCGGAGTCCGCGTGAAAATTTCACTACAACACCGATTGTTACCCGCAATCCCCGTGAAAAAACTCGCGCGTCTGCCGCTGGAGTTCAGTGACGAACGGGGACGAATCATCTTTTTGCATCCTGAGAAGCTTCTCAGCTATGCCGACGTCGCCCAATTAAGGGATGGCGTACTGGTGCTACGCCGTCGATGTGTTGTGACGGCTCTGGCTCAGGAAGCAGTCAGTCTGCGAAATGTCCAACTAATTAAGCAGGAGTGAGCTATGCATCTGGCCCGGGTTACAGGCGTTGTGGTTTCCACGCAAAAATCCCCATCACTGGTGGGAAAAAAACTGTTGCTGGTACGTCGGGTAAGTGCTGACGGAGAGCTTCCTGCATCCCCTGTGAGTGGAGATGAAGTCGCTGTTGATTCTGTCGGCGCGGGGACTGGCGAACTGGTATTACTCAGCAGCGGATCCAGCGCCAGACACGTTTTTTCTGGCCCTAATGAGGCCATCGATCTGGCTATCGTCGGCATTGTCGACACGCTTTCTCGTTAGGAGGAACTATGGCGATTTATACCCGTACTGGTGATGCCGGAACAACAGCCCTCTTTACCGGACAACGCGTGAGCAAAACGCATCCGCGTGTGGAAGCCTACGGTACGCTGGACGAACTGAATGCGGCGCTAAGTCTGTGCGTTTGTGCAGCGAAAAACCCGCAGCACCGGCAGTTACTTGAAAATATCCAGCTGCAGCTTTTTTGGTTCAGCGCCGAACTGGCAAGCGAAAGCGAAGAACCAACGCCAGAGCAGCGCTACATCAGCTCGGAAGAAATTGCGGCACTGGAAGTTGCCATCGATACCGCAATGGGAAGAGTACCGCCCCTGCGCAGCTTTATTTTACCTGGCCGCAGCGAAGCCGCCAGCCGACTGCACTTTGCCCGTACGCTGGCACGCCGCGCAGAGAGACGACTGGTCGAGCTCTCCACCGAGATCTCCGTCAGACACGTGCTGATGCGTTATATCAACCGCCTGTCCGACTGCTTATATGCGCTTGCACGAGCAGAAGATCATGACGCCCATCAAAACGACATCATTCAGAAAGTGGCTGAGCGCTATCTCGCTGCCGTTCAAGCACCAGCCACAAAGGAGCCGACTATGTCTCTGTCTTTTCAGGAGCTCCACCAACTCACTCGCGCTGCGGTGACGAGAGCAGAAGAACTTCAGGTTCCGGTCGTCATTAGCATTGTTGATGCGTACGGGACCCAAACGGTGGCATGGCGCATGCCTGACGCATTACTCGTGAGTAGCGAACTGGCACCGAAAAAAGCCTGGACTGCCGTGGCGATGAAAACCGCCACGCATGAGCTGACATCGGTAGTACAACCAGGCGCCGCGCTTTACGGTCTGGAAAGCCATATGCAGGGAAAAGTCGTCACCTTTGGTGGCGGGTACGCATTATGGCGTGAGGGTTTACTCCTCGGGGGTCTTGGCATCAGCGGAGGAAGCGTTGAACAGGATATGGACATTGCAGAAACGGCCATTGCGGCGATTAACGTGAGAACACATCAATGAATACTTCAGAACTTGAAACCCTTATTCGTAACATTTTGAGTGAGCAACTCGCCCCGGCAAAAGCAGAAGTTAAGGGTAACGGTATTTTTCCGTCCGTTGACGAAGCGATCGATGCCGCTCATCAGGCTTTTCTGCGTTACCAGCAATGTCCATTGAAAACCCGCAGCGCCATCATTAACGCCCTGCGCGAAGAACTGACGCCTCATCTTGCTTCACTGGCCGCTGAAAGCGCTGCCGAAACGGGTATGGGCAACAAAGAGGATAAGTTCCTTAAAAATAAAGCCGCGCTGGACAACACTCCGGGTATCGAAGATCTCACCACCACGGCGCTAACCGGCGATGGCGGCATGGTGTTATTCGAGTATTCACCGTTTGGCGTGATTGGTTCTGTCGCCCCCAGTACTAACCCGACAGAGACCATTATTAACAACAGCATCAGCATGCTGGCGGCAGGAAATAGCGTTTATTTCAGTCCACATCCAGGTGCTAAAACGGTTTCACTCAAGCTGATTGCCATGATTGAAGATATTGCTTTCCGTTGCTGCGGAATTCGTAATCTTGTCGTCACGGTCACAGAACCCACTTTTGAGGCTACCCAGCAGATGATGGCACACCCTAAAATCGCAGTTCTGGCGATTACCGGTGGCCCAGGCATTGTTGCTATGGGCATGAAAAGCGGGAAAAAAGTCATCGGTGCAGGCGCAGGAAATCCACCCTGCATTGTTGATGAAACGGCCGACCTGGTTAAGGCGGCGGAAGATATCATCAATGGCGCATCCTTTGATTACAACCTCCCCTGCATTGCTGAGAAGAGCCTGATTGTTGTTGATGCCGTTGCCGAACGACTGGTTCAACAGATGCAGTCTTTTGGTGCGATGCTTCTCAATAGCGAAGAGGTAGACAAACTGCGTGCTGTCTGTCTACCAGAAGGCGTAGCCAATAAAAAACTGGTGGGTAAAAGCCCGGCAACCTTACTGGAAGCAGCAGGAATACGCGTTCCGGCAAAAGCGCCTCGATTACTGATAGGCATCGTCAAGGCTGACGACCCGTGGGTTACCAGCGAGCAACTGATGCCGATGCTCCCCGTCGTAACGGTGAGCGATTTTGACAGTGCATTAACGTTGGCCCTGAAAGTTGAAGAGGGATTGCATCACACCGCCATTATGCATTCGCAAAATGTGTCACGTTTGAACCTTGCCGCGCGCACGCTTCAGACCTCCATCTTTGTGAAAAATGGCCCCTCTTACGCCGGGATTGGCGTTGGTGGTGAAGGATTTACAACCTTCACTATTGCGACGCCAACCGGTGAAGGAACAACATCTGCGCGCACTTTCGCACGCTCTCGTCGTTGCGTGCTGACAAACGGTTTTTCTATTCGTTAATGGGGCCGTTATGAATAGCTTTTCACTGCAAACTCGATTGTACAGCGGCCAGGGAAGTCTGGATGTGCTCAAGCGCTTCACGAATAAGCATATCTGGATTATTTGCGATGGTTTTCTCGCGCGTTCCCCCCTGATTGAAAAGCTGCGCAACGCTCTGCCAGCGGATAACCGCATCAGCATTTTCAGCGATATCACCCCCGATCCCACCATCGGCACGGTAGTACAAGGGATTGCACAAATGCAGTCCCTGCGACCGGACGTCGTGATGGGTTTTGGTGGCGGCTCAGCACTGGACGCCGCAAAAGCCATCGTCTGGTTCAGCAGACAGTTCGGTATTGAAATTGAAACCTGTGTCGCAATTCCCACCACCAGCGGCACAGGCTCCGAGGTAACCAGCGCCTGCGTGATTAGCGATCCGGATAAAGGCATTAAATATCCATTGTTTAATAATGCGCTTTATCCGGATATGGCCATCCTTGATCCAACGTTGGTCGTCAGCGTACCGCCAGCCATCACCGCGAATACCGGCATGGACGTGTTAACGCATGCGCTGGAGGCTTACGTGTCCACGAAGGCCAGCGACTTCACAGACGCACTGGCTGAAAAAGCGGCTCAAATCGTCTTCCAGTACCTGCCTGTCGCTGTCAACAAAGGCGACTGTCTGGCAACCAGGGGGAAAATGCACAATGCTTCAACGCTCGCGGGAATGGCATTTAGTCAGGCTGGTCTGGGGATCAATCACGCGATTGCCCATCAGTTGGGCGGTCAGTTTCATCTGCCGCATGGACTTGCCAATGCGCTGCTGCTGACCCATGTCATTCCTTTTAATGCCCGCGATCCGCGGGCTGCGAAGCGCTATGCCCGTTTCGCTAAAGCCTGCCATTTATGCCCGGATAATGCGAACGATACAGCGGCATTGAATGCGCTCATCCATCATATCGAGCTACTCAAAAAACAGTGTGCGTTGCCTTCTTTTGTTGACGCGCTTAAAGACGGAAAGCAAGCCTGGTCACAACGTATCCCGTCGATGGTTCAGGCCGCGCTGGCTGACGTCACGCTGCAAACCAATCCTCGTGTTGCCGACGCCAGAGCCATGCAGGAACTGCTTGAGGAATTATTATGAAGACAGCCATGACGGCAGAGTCCCCGCTTTATGATGCGCAGACCATTCGCGAACGCGTTCGCGCGGCGGGTGTTGTCGGAGCCGGGGGCGCAGGCTTTCCTGCTCACGTAAAATTACAGGCGCAGGTCGATACCTTTCTGGTCAATGCGGCTGAATGTGAGCCAATGCTGAAAGTTGACCAGCAGTTGATGGCCGTCCAGGCTGAGCGACTTATCCGCGGCATTCAATATGCCATGACGGCGACCGGAGCCAGTGCCGGTATTATTGCGCTCAAAGAGAAATACCAAAAGGCTATCAATGCATTAACGCCTCTTCTGCCTGCCGGGATCCGCTTACACATTTTGCCTGATGTCTACCCGGCAGGTGACGAGGTTCTGACCATTTGGATGGCAACAGGGCGGAGAGTTCCGCCTGCCGCGCTGCCGGTCAGCGTCGGTGTGGTGGTCAATAACGTCCAGACTGTGCTCAACATCGCCAGAGCAGTTGAGCAGCAGTACCCCGTTACGCGTCGTACCCTGACCGTTAACGGCGCAGTCGCCAAACCCATCACACTCACTGTCCCTATCGGAATGTCTTTACGTGACGTTCTGGCACTGGCCGGGGGGGAAACCGTTGACGATCCCGGCTTTATTAACGGTGGTCCGATGATGGGCAGCCTGATTACTTCACTGGATACCCCCGTAAGCAAGACCACCGGAGGCCTGCTGGTTTTGCCTAAGTCTCATGCGTTGATTCAGCGGCGGATGCAGGATGAACGCACCGTGCTTTCTGTAGCAAAAACCGTTTGCGAGCAGTGCCGTTTGTGTACGGATTTGTGCCCAAGGCATTTGATCGGCCATGAATTATCCCCGCACCTGTTGGTTCGTGCGGTTAATTATCAGCAGGCGGCCACACCGCAGCTGCTGCTCACGGCCCTGACCTGTTCAGAATGCAATGTGTGTGAAAGCGTAGCCTGTCCGGTTGGGATTTCACCGATGCGCATCAACCGCATGCTCAAACGCGAGCTGCGGGCACTCAACCATCGTTATGAAGGGCCGCTAAATCCTGAGGATGAAATGGCGAAGTACCGGCTGATCCCAGTTAAACGCCTTATTACCAAACTGGGTCTTAGCGACTGGTATCACGATGCGCCTCTGGCTGAGACTGATTATTCCACAGATAAAACGACGCTGTTGTTACGCCAGCATATAGGTGCCAGCACCATCCCATGTGTAGAACAAGGCGAACGCGTTGTTCGCGGTCAATGCGTTGCCGATGTGCCGTCCGGTGCATTAGGTGCGCCTGTTCACGCCAGTATTGACGGTATTGTCAGCGAAATCACTGAGCAATCCATCACGGTAATTAGAGGTTAATCATGTCTCAGGCTATAGGGATTTTAGAACTCACCAGCATTGCCAAAGGAATGGAAGCTGGCGATGCCATGTTAAAAAGCGCGAATGTGAATTTACTGGTCAGCAAGACCATCTGCCCGGGAAAATTTCTACTCATGCTCGGTGGTGACGTAGGTGCCGTACAACAGGCGATTGCCACTGGAACATCTCTTGCTGGCGATATGCTCGTTGACAGTCTGGTTCTCCCCAACATCCATGCCAGCGTACTCCCCGCAATCAGCGGACTAAACAGCGTGGATAAGCGTCAGGCAGTGGGTATTGTCGAAACATGGAGCGTTGCTGCCTGCATCTGTGCCGCCGACCGGGCGGTTAAAGCCTCCAACGTCACGCTGGTACGCGTCCATATGGCATTTGGTATTGGCGGCAAGTGCTACATGGTCGTTGCCGGCGATGTGTCAGATGTGAATAACGCGGTGACAGTTGCCAGTGAAAGTGCGGGTGAAAAAGGCCTGCTGGTTTACCGCTCGGTCATACCTCGCCCGCATGAAAGCATGTGGCGACAGATGGTGGAGGGATGATGGAAAGACAACCCACCACGGATCGAATGATTCAGGAATATGTACCTGGTAAACAGGTCACGCTGGCGCATCTTATCGCTAATCCAGGTAAGGATTTATTCAAGAAGCTGGGATTACCAGATTCGGTTTCCGCAATCGGTATTCTGACCATTACCCCCAGCGAAGCCTCAATCATCGCCTGTGATATCGCCACGAAATCAGGGGCGGTAGAGATTGGTTTTCTCGACCGGTTTACCGGCGCGGTGGTACTGACGGGAGATGTTTCCGCCGTTGAGTACGCGCTGAAACAGGTAACCCGAACGCTGGGCGAAATGATGCGTTTTACCGCGTGTCCCATCACCCGGACGTAATCTCATGAAACGTATCATGCTAATTGGCCCCAGCCAGTGCGGTAAAACGTCGCTCACGCAGTGCATGCGGGGAGAGGCGCTTCACTATCAGAAGACCCAGGCCATAGTCTGGTCTCCTACGACAATAGACACGCCAGGTGAATATCTTGAGAACCGCTGCCTGTACAGTGCGCTGCTGGTCAGCGCCTGTGAAGCAGACATTATCGCGCTGGTACTCAATGCTGACGCGCCGTGGTCACCATTTTCTCCCGGGTTTACTGGACCAATGAACCGACCCGTTATTGGCCTCGTTACTAAAGCCGATTTAGCCAACCCGCAGCGTATTTCTCTTGTGGAGAGTTGGTTAGTTCAGGCTGGTGCGCAAAAAGTATTTATCACCAGCGCGCTGGAGAATACCGGGGTCGATGAGATGTTCATTTTTCTGAATGCAAAGGAACCTTCATGTCTCACAAAATAATGGCCATTAATGCAGGTAGTTCCTCGCTTAAGTTTCAATTACTGGCGATGCCGCAGGGTGAAATGATCTGCCAGGGGTTGATTGAACGTATCGGTTTGTCTGATGCACAGGTCACCCTAAAAACGCCAGCACATAAATGGCAGGAAACTTTGCCCGTAGCCGATCACCGTGAAGCAGTAACGTTGCTCCTGGAAAAACTGCTCAACCACCACATTATCAGCAGCCTGGAAGAGATTGACGGCGTGGGACATCGCGTCGCGCACGGCGGAGAATCCTTTAAAGACTCCGCGCTGGTAACTGATGAAACGCTGGCAGAAATCGAGCGCCTCGCGGAACTGGCACCTCTGCATAACCCGGTAAATGCGTTGGGGATCGCGGTATTCCGCCAGCTATTGCCCAAAACGCCAGCCGTTGCGGTGTTCGACACGGCGTTTCATCAAACGCTTGATGAGCCTTCTTTTATCTATCCCCTGCCCTGGCGTTACTATGCAGAGTTGGGTATTCGTCGTTATGGTTTTCATGGTACCAGCCACAAATACGTTAGCTCGCAGCTTGCTGAAAAACTGGGTGTACCACTCAGCGCCCTGCGCGTTGTTTGTTGTCATCTGGGCAACGGCAGCAGCATCTGCGCCATCAAAGGCGGACAATCGGTAAATACGTCAATGGGCTTTACGCCGCAGTCTGGCGTGATGATGGGCACGCGAAGTGGCGATATCGATCCGTCCATTTTACCGTGGATTGCCCTGCGAGAAGGCAAAACTCCGCAGCAGCTCAACCAATTGCTCAACAATGAGTCCGGATTGCTCGGTGTTTCTGGCATCTCACCTGACTACCGTGACGTTGAACATGCCGCAGATATGGGCAATCACCAGGCTGCGCTGGCGTTGACGCTTTTTGCTGAACGCATTCGTGCCACCATTGGTAGCTATATTATGCAGATGGGCGGTCTGGATGCCCTGGTATTTACCGGTGGCATTGGCGAAAACTCCGCACGGGCGCGCGCTGCGATTTGTCGTAACCTGAATTTCCTGGGGCTGGCCGTTGATGAGGAAAAAAATCAGCGTAATGCCACCTTCATTCAGACGGAAAATGCGATGGTCAAAGTAGCAGTGCTTAATACCAATGAAGAGCTGATGATTGCGCAAGACGTTATGCGTTTAGCAATATCTGAAACTGTGACATTGGGCATTCCAGCATAATACTGCCGCACCGCAAATTGCGGCAAATCATGGCAATAGCGCGATCGCCATGACACTATGCGCCGAAGATTGCTGATCACATAGGTGAAGACGTGGCTGTTGCGCAATGTCCCGCATCGTGCGGAGAACTTATCCAGGGCTGGATTCTGGGCAGTGAGAAATTGGTCTCCTGCCCGGTGGAATGGTATAGCACCGTTGAGGTCACTTCAGGTTCACCGCTGACAGATGAACGCCCACTTTCGCGGGCGATGGTTGAGAGGTTATTGCTGCACTGGCAATACCCGGCACACATGAGTCAGGATATCCGAATTGATGTCCAGTCAACCATTCCTGTCGCTAAAGGGATGGCCAGCAGCACAGCGGATATCGCCGCCACGGCAATCGCCACGGCGCAGTATCTGGGGCATCAGCTAGACGAATCCACTCTGGCGCAGCTTTGCGTTTCGCTGGAACCTACCGACAGCACCGTTTTCCGCCAGCTTACGCTGTTCGATCATAACGACGCCTCCACGCAAATTGCCTGTGAAGCCCAGCCTCAACTCGATCTGCTGGTTCTTGAAAGCCCGGAAACCTTACTAACTGCTGATTATCACCGTACTCCACGTCAGTCTGGGTTACTGGCCGGCGCTCCAGCGCTGAAACGCGCATGGGAAAAGGTACAGGAAGCCTGTGTCAGTCAAAATCCTTATCGGATGGGCGAAGCCGCCACGCTGAGCGCGATCGCCAGCCAGTTGCTGTTACCTAAACCAAATTTTGATTCACTTTTAGCGCTGGTAGAAGAATGTGATTTATACGGTGTCAACGTCGCGCACAGCGGCAGCGTAGTCGGTCTGATGCTCGACAGAAAACGTCATGATGTGGATTACATTAAATGGATGCTGACGCAGAAAAAATTGACGGAGCACTGGCCGGAACAGCATTTGTTGCGGATGGTAACTGGCGGGGTCGAACTGCAATAAGGGCCGCCGCTAAGCAGCGACCCGGACAAGCATAAAATCGTTACTCGGCTTTCGCTTCGGCGTTCTTCACTTCGCCCATCGCTTTCAGCTTTTTAGAGATGTCGCGGCGCTCTTTAGAGATCTCAGCGTTTTTGATGATGTAATCATCAACACGATCTTCATAATCGCTTTTCATGCTGGCGATAATGCCCTGAATCGCTTCCACGCTCATTCCAGGCTTGATGTAGTCGCTCAGGTTGTCCAGCAGCAGAACACGTTTCTGGTTGTCACGGATCTTTTTCTCAACGTCCTGGATTTCACGTTGCAGTTTGTTTTTACGACGGAACAGACGAACAAATTCCAGCACGTCCTGGAAAGAAGGCTTGGTAGTTTCCATTTTTACACCCCTGATAATGTGAGATTCGGATTCGTTAAAACAACGGCTAAAGTGGGTCAACATTACTTTCATGCCCGCCATACTTCAAGTTGCATCTGCATCGACCATGCATGGTTGAAACCTGAATTATCGAGGGTAAAGCCATTGCAGTTACCAATGGTTTTAGCCTTTTTCAGTATCATACCTCTAATCGTTGCTGAATCGAAGCAGCAGTAGAACCAATCCCCTCATATGCTCTTTATTTGCGCAGCGCGCGACAGATCAAATGAGAGAGCAACTCCAGCTGTCGCGCCATTTCCATATTTAGCCAAACGTAGCCGTGAATGGGCGTTTCAGCGACATTGTCGCCCTTATGCTCAGCAATAAGCTGACGCAACTCCACCACGGTGTCATTGAGCTTTTCCGTATTGGCAAGCACCGGCTGCGGATTACCTTCATACAATGCGTGGGTTATCGTCAGTAGCGCCTGTTGAGTCCTGAGCTGTGTTTCACGCAAAGTATGGGCATTCAACATGACAAAGTGGCTGGTGCGGCTGGCCCAAAGCGCATTGATTTGCAGTTCAAGCATGCAGACAAGGTTACGATTAACCGTTTGAATAGCTTCAAAGATGGATTTTTGAATGCGGGTTTCTTTGCTGGCAGGAACTATGAGTCCGCGCATTTTGACAACATCGCTCAGCAGCTGTTGTAAATGCTTCTCCAGTCGCGGTTGCTCCAGCAGGTTGGGAGATAGCGCAGCCTGATACACCCGATTGTACCCCGTTACACAATGCGCCAGCTGAATTCGCCAGTGTATAAATGCCCGCTGCGGCCAGATACCAGTAAACAGCATTGCCAGTAATGAACCCAGAATAACGTCGCCACCGCGCCATAATGCTGTGTTCATATCACCAGCGGGTGCGCCCACAACAACGGCAAGCGTTATACCAATCAGCAACGCCTGATACGGCCTTTTACCCAGTGCCAGCCAGCCGCAAAGAAACATCGCGACCGCGCACCATATCAGCATTAGCGGAAGTGAAAAGAGCTCCAGACGAAGGGCCACCAGCCCAAGTACCGATCCCAGAATTGTCCCGCCAATACGTTCAAAAGCCCTGGGGACAACGTTCCCCCAAAAGGAAATAGGCCCCATAATTACCACCAACGTAATCAGAGGCCATGTACCTTCAGGAATGTTCAACAAGCGAACCAACAGAAAAGTAAAAAGAAACGCCAGCGCAATGCGAACACCATGCACCACACGATAATGACGATACAAACGAATTTCAAAAGGACTCAGTGACTTATCTGCACGCACTCATGCACTCCGTCAGGGAATAGCAAAGAACAGAATTGTACATGCTTTTTGAGTAAAAACATCATCCTGATGACCAGGACATTCATCCTGATTTACACCAAAAACAGTTACTTCGACTGTACCGGCACGTACATTTCAATGTCCCAGTAACCGTCCTCCATGCCATTGTTCATATAAACTTCAAAGCAGGGTTTAGCGGCTATCGCATACGTCGAATCCTGCATCAAGCGCTCAAAGAACTGATACCACGGCGTCGCGAAGTCATGATTTTCAACGCGCGCAACGGCGATAGCATAGTCGCCACCGGCCAGCTCGGTCTGGATCACCCCTTCGCTGTTTTCTGGGATCTCAAAACCTTCAGGCACAGACACCACAGTATCACAACGCAGTTTTTCCGCCGGAACAACGTCAGGATTGTCGTAATAAACGGCTATCCATTCCAGCGGTACGATCTGCTTACCGTCGACCCACATCATTAACTGCTCGAAACCTTGTTTTACCGTTTGTTCCCATGGTCCAACCATGTGAAAACCGGCAATTATGCGTTTCTCGACCTGCTTTATCTCGTACTCCATATAACCTCCGTTATTGCACTGTATTTATATACAGTGTAATTTTTAGGTATAACGGCCACAAGGAATCAGTGATTATTATGTGAGCAGATTCGCACTCTTGCCAGTCAGGCACATCAGGAAAAACTACGCCTTGTGGTGGAAGTAATCGCTCAAACGCGAGAAGACGCCGCCTTCGTTGACAGACTCCAGCGTAACCAGAGGCCAGTGCGCCACCAGTTTATCCCGATCGTAGAGTTCAATTTCCCCCACACGTTGATGGGCAGCAATGGGGGCAACCAGTTCTTTCTTATCAAGAACATATTTTGCTTTGATATTAGCGACTTCGGCTTTAGGCAGCGCCATCCAGAAATCCTGCTCTGTACCAAGGCTAATTTTTTCTTTATCGCCATACCAGATCCGTTCAATACCGACCTGTTTACCGCTACGTAAAACCTGCACGGTATCGAAGTTCTGTTGTCCCCATTGCAGCAGTTTTCGCGCCTGGTCTTCACGCCCTTTTGCACTCTCCGCCCCCATCACAACCGCAATCAGGCGACGCTGACCATCAACAGCTGAAGCAATCAGGTTGAATCCAGCGCCGGAGGTATGCCCAGTCTTCAAACCATCGACGTTCATGGTTTTATCCCACAACAAACCGTTACGGTTTTGCTGCGTGATTCCGTTCCAGGTAAGGCTTTTTTCACTGTACATATGGTAGAAATCCGGCTCTCCATGGATGATAGCTCTCGACAGCACGGCCAGATCGTAAGCTGAGCTATGCTGACCTGGCGCATCCAGACCATGTACCGTTTCAAAATGCGTGTCCCGCAAGTTCAGCTTTTGCACATAGTTGTTCATCATCGCGACAAACTGCGGCTGCCCTCCGGCGATGTAATCCGCCAGCGCCACACAAGCATCATTACCGGAATCAACAATTAACCCGCGACTCAGGTCGCGCACAGAAACGCGATCGCCTTCTTTCAGGAACATTAAGGATGAACCGACGAATACCGGATTATCTTTCGCCCAGGCATCGCGACCTACGGTGACAATATCTGTCGGACTAATACGCTTGCTGTCGATTGCGCGATCGACAACATAGCCGGTCATCAGCTTGGTCAGGCTGGCAGGGTTGCGCTGCTGGTGTTCATTTCCGGCTGTCAGGATTTGGCCCGTGGTGTAATCCATTAATACCCACGCACCGGCATTAATTGCCGGAGGCTGTGGAGCGAAACTGGCGACGTCGGTCGCGTACGCGGGCGAAAAACTCATCGCAAATAGTGAAGCGGCAATAAACAAACGGCGTTTCAACAGCATGTCCTCAGGAAATGGAGAAATAGCCGTTCTTTTTACGGAAGTTCTGGCTAACAAACATGGATAAATTGCAAGAAAATGTGACATAAGGCACATTTTCTTGCTGTAAGGAAAGGATTTCAGAGATCAATAGCGTCTGGCGTTACCCTTTGCGCGGTGCTGTCTCTGCGTGATGGCTGCGATGACGGTGATAGCCATCGATCATACTGTGGAAAATTTGCCCCGGTGTGTCACCCAGCGTACACAGGTAAATATGTGCACAGATGAACAGTAAGCCGACAATCGCCAACACCATATGCAGTACCAGCATCACAGGCCCTGCCCCTACCACCTGTGGGTAGAGGCATAACAACCCGGTGATGATCAACAGCGGAACCAGCGCATACATGATAGCCAGATAAGCCAATTGTTGTAGCGGGTTAAATTTACTCTCTGCCGTTGCGGCAAACGGGTGTGGTTCACCTTTCATGATGCCATACAGATAAAAGCGCGTTTGCAACAAGCAGCGTGATATCAACCCGTTAAACTTCACCCGGTAATGACAACCGTTGCCGCTGGTTGCGTTGATTAGCACGAATCCAACCCAGAAGGCCAACAAGGCGAAGCCGCACCAGGTATGTACCTGCACCATCAATGCCACCGGTCCGACAGAGAAGTGACCAAACAGGCCGCTCAGCAGAAGCAGGATAAAAAGCAGCGCATTACCCCAGTGCCAGCGACGAACTGCCAGCGAATAGAGATAGTCCCGATGTTCTTCTCCGATTGCTGTTTTAGGTGCCAGCATCCGACGTAACAGTGCGTGCATAACCAGGCCCGCAATCATCAGCACAATAACAACGCCTGCATAAATGAGCCACAGTGGCCAGTAGTCCGGCGCATAGTTAAGCTCTGCTCCCCAGATAGAATTCATGCTTTACCCTCCTGATGGATTTCTTTACGCCGATAAACACTCACCGGGCCGCTACGCGTATTCTGCTGGCGATAAACCTCTTTTTGATTTATCCAGTGCTGAATTTCCGGATCGTCACGACGACCAAATTTCAGCGCATCAGTCGGACAAACGGAAACGCAGGCAGGCGATTGTCCAGCCTCCAGTCGGGTATCTGCGCAGAAGTTACATTTGTCGGCAATTCCCGTTTGCGGATTGAGATAACGGACATGGAATGGGCAAGCGGCAACGCAGTAGTCGCAGCCAATACAGCGAGACTTATCCACTTGCACAATGCCATTTTCGTCGCGAAATGACGCACCGGTCGGACAAACGCTAACACACGGCGCATCTTCACAATGCTGACAGGAAACGCGAACAAACTGGAAGTGGGACAGCACCTCGGGTTCATGTTCGGGTGAACGGATCTGCACCTGTAAGCGGCTAAATCCCTCTGGCACATCATTCAAAACTTTGCAGGCAACCGTACATGCCTGACAGCCGATACAGCGTTTCTCGTCATGCAGCATGACATAAGGGTTTGTAGATTGATTCATGATGTTCTCCTTTCTCATGCCCGACGAAGCGTAACGCCAGCGGTGTGGACCACCGTACCGGAAACCGGACTGGTAACATGCGGAAGCAAATTACCGCAGTGAATACCGTGCGTTGTCGCTGCGGTTTTGGCTCCCGCCTTGGCGCCAAATCCCATATAAACAAACAGCGTATCGGGCCGAATTCCGGCGGTGACCAGCGCTTTGCCTTTTTCTTTGCCGGTCGCATTTTCCAGCCAGATGTCATCACCGCTTTTGATGCCTTTTTCACGGGCCGTTTGCGGGTGGATCCACACCGCGTTATCCCACATCAACTCGCTAAGCAGTGGCACGTATTGCGTCGCACCGTTGGTATGAACCGCCACTTTTCCCTGGATAAAATAGAGTTCACTGTCGCCTTTGAGCGCAAAATTGCGCGCGCGCGGAATACCGTAGCCAGGCAGGAGCGTTTCCAGCTCTTCGGAATAGAGTTCAATTTTTCCTGATGGAGATTTAAAGCGCAGTTGCTCGCCATATGTACCGTCGCTGTCAACCGCCACCGCGCCCGGATAACGTTCCACAAACTGACGCACCGCTTCAGGTTCACGCAGCAGCAACGGAACACCCCACTCCCGGTACCCTTTCTGACGCAATTCAGCAGATAGCGCATGATCGCCATTAAGCTGGTACAACTGACGCGTTTGCATATCCTGCCAGGGATAGAATTGCCCAAGGCCTAACTGCACGGCCAGCTCTTTCCAGATTTGCCAGCTCGGACGCGCATCACCAATAGGTTCCACTACCTGTTGGCGCAGGGCATAGGCTGGATTCAGGCCCGACATGTCTGAAACTTCTTCATCGCGCTCAAGGTAAGTACATTCAGGCAAAAGGTAGTCGGCATACGCCGCGCTTTCGCTTAAATAGACATCACAACTGACCACAAGGTCGAGCTGTTCAACGGTTTTGACCAGATCCGGTCGACAGGTAACGGTTTGGAAAGGGTTGTGTCGGGACATAATCCATCCCTTCACCGGATAAGGCGTCTGGTTTAACACAGCATCAATGATGCTTTGCACCACACCACCGCCCGCCGCGATGTACTTAAACTGCGGGGCTACCAGATCGATACGCTGCGCCGTTGGCTTGGGTAATTTGACATCGGGTTTTGCCAGCACCGGAGCGACCTTCTCTCCAGCCAGCTTATTGTAAGTTGCCGCCGCTTTTTTCTGGTACAAACCGCCTTCACGCTCAATATTGCCAAGCAGCACATTGAGGGTAAAAATCATGCGCCGCATATCAATTTCTTCTTGCGAAAACGTCGCGCGATGGCCCGGACTGACGATGGCATGAGGCGCGCAGGCGGCCATTTCGCGGGTGACCCGGACAATAACATCAGCGGGCACATCCGCAAGCTGCTGCGCCCATTCTGGCGTGGTCTCTTGTACCACTTCTGCCAGTTGCTCAAACCCCGTGGTGTAGCGCGCCACAAAGTCAGCGTCATAAAGATTTTCATTGATCATGACGTGACACATGGCCATCAGCACCGGTAAGTCGCCACCCGGCTTGAGCGCATGCCATTCATCCGCTTTGCTGGAAAATACGGACAGACGGGGATCGAAGCTGACCATCTTCGCCCCCTTCTCCTGCGCGGTCATCAGTTCATGCGTATCAGCAACCTCGATCCCTTCATAGAGGTTATGACCAAAAGAGACCATATAACGGGTGTTGGCGATATCCATGGCTAAATCGCCACCCATCATAACTTTAGCGGCAATGGCTTTACCTGCAGGGCACGTTGATGCGTGAGTAAAGGTATTAGGTGACCCGAAAGCCGTTGCGAGGTGAAATAAATGGCCAGACAGCGAGCCGGATTTAGACGAGAAGACGATCCCCTGGGGACCATATTGTGATTTTATTGCCGTCATTTTTTCGGCAATTTCTTTATACGCTTGTTCCCAGCTAATGACCTGCCAGTCACCGCTCCCGCGAGGTCCTGTGCGTTTCATAGGTTTAACAATGCGATGAGGGTCGTTGACCAGGCTAACACCGCTGCCGCCGCGAGCGCAGACACGTGTCCCCTGCTGTGGCGCATTAGGGTTCCCCTGAATAAAAACTGTTTTATTATTAATCACCTGAGCCTGAATTGGGCAGCGAAAAGAACACATCTCGCACAAACTTGGCGTCAGGGATGTTTTCCCTTTGATACTCTCCGGAGAATTTCGTGCCAGTGCCCCAGGCGGAAAACTGCCTATCGCACAGGCTGAACAGCCTATACCCACTCCTCGCAAAAAATTACGCCGACTAATGCTCATATAACCTCCTGTTATTAGATATATCCAATAATTATATGGCGTTTAGAATATTTATTTTTTACATCAATCACATTTCATTACAATGAATGGCAGCGAACCG
>NZ_MVFZ01000025.1:0-67474 GCF_002042945.1 Citrobacter sp. A316 | reverse complement strand
GAATAATACATTTCATCAACATTAATTAATACATTGTGAAAGTAGCATTAGCAATACCATTTTGTTTTATCAAAATAGTAAAAACATAATATATTCAGCAAAATTATATTTATAGGTAATATAAGGAGATATATCCATGTTTACACAATACCGAAAAACACTTCTGGCTGGGACTCTGGCACTAACATTTGGATTAGCAGCAGGAAACTCTCTTGCCGCTGGTTTTCAGCCGGCCCAACCTGCAGGAAAATTGGGCGCAATAGTGGTTGACCCGTATGGAAATGCCCCGCTTACTGCGCTGGTTGAATTAGACAGCCACGTTATTTCAGATGTTAAAGTTACCGTCCATGGTAAAGGTGAAAAAGGCGTTCCGGTAACTTATACCGTCGGCAAAGCGTCGCTCGCCACGTACGATGGCATTCCTATTTTTGGCCTTTATCAAAAGTTCGCAAATAAGGTAACCGTTGAATATAAAGAAAATGGCAAAGCCATGAAAGATGATTACGTGGTGCAAACATCCGCCATCGTTAATCACTATATGGATAACCGCTCTATATCTGATTTACAGCAAACAAAAGTGATTAAAGTAGCACCTGGTTTTGAAGATCGCCTTTATCTGGTGAATACCCATACCTTTACCCCGCAGGGTGCAGAATTCCACTGGCATGGTGAAAAAGATAAAAATGCCGGCATCCTGGATGCGGGTCCGGCTGGCGGCGCACTCCCTTTTGATATCGCACCCTTTACCTTTGTCGTCGATACGGAAGGCGAATATCGGTGGTGGCTGGATCAGGACACCTTCTATGACGGCCACGACATGGATATCAACAAGCGCGGCTACCTGATGGGTATTCGTGAAACACCGCGCGGCACATTCACCGCCGTACAAGGCCAGCACTGGTATGAATTCGATATGCTGGGCCAGATTCTGGCCGACCATAAACTACCACGCGGATTCATGGATGCATCACATGAATCGATCGAAACGGTCAATAACACTGTATTGCTGCGCGTAGGTAAACGCGACTATCGCAAAGAGGATGGTCTTCACGTGCATACCATCCGCGACCAGATTATTGAAGTCGATAAATCTGGACGTGTTGTTGACGTGTGGGATCTAACCAAAATTCTCGACCCGATGCGTGACGCGCTGCTGGGTGCGCTGGACGCAGGCGCGGTATGCGTCAACGTGGATCTCGCTCACGCAGGCCAACAGGCGAAACTGGAGCCAGATACCCCCTATGGTGACGCCCTTGGCGTTGGTGCGGGCCGTAACTGGGCTCACGTCAACTCCATTGCCTATGACGCTAAAGATGACTCCATCATTCTTTCTTCCCGCCATCAGGGTGTCGTCAAAATCGGTCGTGATAAACAGGTTAAATGGATTCTGGCACCGTCTAAAGGCTGGAATAAGTCGCTGGCAAGCAAACTGTTAAAACCGGTTGATGATAAGGGCAATGCGCTGAAGTGTGATGAAAACGGTAAGTGCGAGAATACTGATTTCGATTTTACCTACACCCAACACACCGCCTGGCTCTCCAGCAAAGGAACGCTAACCATCTTTGACAATGGCGATGGCCGTGGACTCGAACAACCGGCTCTACCAACAATGAAATATTCCCGGTTCGTCGAATATAAAATTGACGAGAAAAAAGGAACCGTTCAGCAAATTTGGGAGTACGGGAAAGAGCGCGGTTATGATTTCTACAGTCCTATCACGTCGGTAATTGAATATCAAAAAGACCGCGACACCATGTTTGGATTTGGTGGTTCTATTAATTTATTTGACGTTGGACAGCCAACCATCGGAAAAATCAACGAAATTGACTACAAAACAAAAGAAGTCAAAGTCGAAATTGATGTCCTTTCTGATAAACCAAACCAAACGCACTACCGCGCATTACTGGTTCACCCACAACAAATGTTTAAATAATATCGTTAGATTAAGGATTAATTATGTCATCTAAATGGATTACTTCATTATTTAAAAGCGTGGTATTAACGGCGGCGCTGGCAACACCATTTGCAGCATCGGCTTTTACTGAAGGTACTGACTATATGGTGCTGGAGAAACCGATTCCCAATGCTGATAAAACGTTGATCAAAGTATTCAGCTATGCCTGCCCATTCTGCTACAAATATGATAAAGCCGTGACAGGCCCAGTGTCAGACAAAGTTGCCGATGTCGTGACCTTCACTCCTTTTCATCTCGAGACCAAAGGAGAATACGGTAAACAGGCCAGTGAAGTATTTGCAGTAATGATTGCGAAGGATCAGGCCGCAGGGGTCTCATTGTTTGACGCCAAATCACAGTTCAAAAAAGCCAAGTTCGCTTACTACACTGCCTACCACGACAAAAAGGAACGCTGGTCTGACGGTAAAGATCCCGCGTCATTCATCAAAACAGGGCTGGATGCAGCCGGCATGAGTCAGGCTGATTTTGACGCAGCATTGAAGGACCCCGCCGTCCAGCAAACGTTGGAAAAATGGAAAGCGGCCTATGATGTTGCCAAAATCCAGGGGGTTCCGGCTTACGTAGTCAATGGTAAGTACCTGATCTACACCAAAAGCATCAAATCGATTGATTCCATGGCTGAGCTTGTCAGAGAGCTGGCGGCAAAATAAACAGGGAACCGGCTATGGCTTTTATTAAAGGATTGTGGCGAGACTTATTTACCACGCCAGTTGATACCCTGGTGAGATGGCAGGAGCGGCGCTTTTTGTGGTTGCTAATGGCTTGTGCCATGGGTGGGTTAATTATTCTGGCGCACTCGTTCTTCCAAATCTATCTCTACATGGCCCCCTGCGAGCAATGTGTATACATCCGCTTTGCCATGTTTGTGATGGTTTTCGGTGGGCTGATCGCGGCAATAAACCCTAAAAACCTCATCCTAAAACTGGTCGGCTGCATTGCGGCATTTTATGGCAGCATTATGGGTATTAAGTTCTCCATCAAACTTAATGGCATCCATTATGCAGTACATAACCCGGACCCGGATTCACTCTTTGGTGTACAGGGATGTTCCACCGATCCGACATTCCCTTTCAATTTGCCGCTGGCAAACTGGGCTCCTGAGTGGTTTAAACCCACTGGAGATTGCGGCTATGACGCGCCCATCGTTCCCGACGGCGTGGCGCTCAGCAGTACGCAAAAGTGGTTTGTCGATCTATACCAACAGTCAGAAGGCTGGTATCTGCTTCCGCCATGGCATTTTATGAATATGGCGCAGGCCTGCCTACTCGCCTTTGGTTTGTGTTTAGTGCTGTTGCTGGTAATGAGTGGAGCATGGGCACTTAAACTGGCCAGAAAAAAATAGCCAGGCTGTAATAACAAAAAACCGAAGCCAGAAAACTGACTTCGGTTTTTTTATCCCTACCACGGTTGTCGCGGTAGTCAGCAATTAGCTGGCTTTGCGCTCATGCGCCTGACGGTAAGCCACCAGGTCTTCGATAGTAACTACAGCCATATTATGCTTACCGGCAAATTCGATGCATTCTGGCGCACGCGCCATGGTGCCATCGTCATTGGTCAGTTCGCACAGCACACCCGCCGGTTTAAATCCTGCCAGCGTCATCAGGTCGATGGTTGCTTCAGTATGACCACCGCGGGTCAACACGCCGCCAGCCTGAGCTCGCAGCGGGAAAACGTGCCCCGGACGGTTAAGATCGGAAGGTTTAGCGCCATCCTTAATTGCCGCACGCACCGTAGTAACACGGTCTGCTGCGGAAACGCCGGTGGTCACGCCTTCTGCTGCTTCAATGGTCACGGTAAAACCGGTACCGTAAGCGCTGGTGTTGTTTTCCACCATCATTGGCAGATCGAGCTGTTTGCGTCGGTCTTCAGTGATGCACAGGCATACAATACCGCTGCCGTGACGGATGGTCAGCGCCATCTGTTCAACAGTCATGGTTTCTGCCGGGAAAACCATATCGCCTTCGTTTTCACGATCTTCGTCGTCAAGCACCATCACACCGCGTCCTTCACGCAGCGCAGACAGCGCATGTTCAACACGTTCGAAAGGCGTACCAAAAGAGGAAAGTAGCGTCTGATTCATGGTAAAAAAACCTCACTAAAATTATGGTTACCAGAATCAGGGCAGTCTTAGGAGTACCGCCTAAGCGGCAAAAAAATAACGTGAGCGGGTCCATGCCCGACTGGATCGTTACTCTCTCCCATCCGGACTCTAACCGTCGGCCCCGGAATTACACCGGATCTGCTGACCTTTTTGCCGTAACAAAAAGCGCTCGCGGGCTTTCAACATCAGTTGATTTACCGCCGGTGGGGAATTTCGCCCCGCCCTGAGAATAAGCGGGTTAACTATAACGCTATTGATTACCTTCATCAACGCCTTTACTCGTCTTAGCTTCACACAATTCTGGTTTATGCCTGTGCCAGTTCGCACTACAATAGGCAGCAACACGTACCAGTTCAGGGAAACCACAATGATTGACCCGAAAAAAATTGAGCAGATTGCTCGTCAGGTTCACGAGTCGATGCCGAAAGGGATCCGCGAGTTTGGCGAAGACGTCGAGAAGAAAATTCGTCAAACGCTGCAGTCCCAGCTGACCCGTCTGGATCTGGTAAGCCGCGAAGAATTCGATGTACAGACTCAGGTTTTATTGCGCACGCGTGAAAAGCTGGCGATGCTTGAGCAACGTCTGACTGAGCTGGAATCGCGTGAAAAAACGGCAGAAGTTAAACCTGCCCCCGCGATCCCGTCAGTCGATCCGCAAGAGTAAAAACGACAACGGGCCGCAAGGCCCGTTTTTCTGTTAGTGTTCCAGTTCTAGCTTCCTGGCTTCCGTCGCCTGCTGGCAGTACAGCGCATAGCGTTTGCAAAACCAGCTACGATGTTCTTCATCCATGTTCCCAGTTATCGCCTGGATATCAACGGGATGGCCCTCAGCCTGCATCCTGGCAAAACTACGGGCCAGGAAATCGAAATTGTTCAGTGAATACATATTGCTGTTCATGAGCATACCCTCCAGTTATTGAATATCTGCTAAGGCCATATGCTTTTTCTAATTTCAGTATTTCCCTGGATACGAAGTTATTCTGTACATATTGTGCGCAAATCCACTGCGCGGGTTCACAGTTTCCTATGAAATTTAAGAGGGCTTGAAATATGGCGGGTATATCAGGGAAAGAGGCGCTGCGGCTGAAGACTAAAGCGAAAAAAAAGCCGGATTGCGACGCGCAAGCGTCTTATCCGGCCTGTAATCGATACATCCTGTAGGCCGGACGGAACTTCGCTTATCCGGCTATCAGGTCAGAGTTCACTTATCGCTGTCTTTCTGGATCTTCTTGATGATATTGGTCGTTGAGCAGCCATCTTCGAAGTTCAGCACCAGCACTTCACCGCCGTTCGCCCACACCTCTTCGCTGCCCGCAATCTGCTCCGGCTTATAGTCGCCGCCTTTGACCAGCAGGTCCGGCAGAATGCCAGCAATCAGACGCTGCGGCGTATCTTCTTCAAAAGAGACCACCCAGTCGACAGATTCCAGCGCACCCAGCACGATCATACGCTGTTCCAGCGGGTTGACCGGACGCGTTTCGCCTTTCAGACGTTTGGTCGAAGCATCGCTGTTTACCGCCACGATCAGGCGATCGCCCAGCTTGCGCGCATTCGCCAGATAGGAAACATGGCCCGCATGCAGGATGTCGAACACACCGTTGGTCATTACCACTTTCTCGCCGCGCTTGCGGGCGCTGGCAACGGCCTGTTTCAGCTCAGATTCGCTCATCACGCCAAAGCCAGTATCGGCCCGACCGCGCACGGCGTTTTCCAGTTCAATCGGAGAAACGGTAGAAGTCCCCAGCTTACCAACGACAACACCGGCTGCGGCGTTAGCAAAATAGCACGCCTCTTCCAGTGAATTACCCGCCGCCAGCGTCGCCGCCAGCACGCCGATAACCGTATCGCCCGCACCGGTCACGTCATACACTTCCTGCGCCTGCGTCGGCATATGAAGTGGCGATTTTCCCGGTTGCAGCAACGTCATGCCCTGTTCGGAACGCGTGATCAGCAGTGCGGAAAGGTCGAAATCAGCAATCACTTTCATGCCGCGTTCAACCAGTTCATCTTCGCTTTTGCACTTGCCCGCCACTGCTTCAAACTCAGACAGATTCGGCGTCAGCAGCGTTGCGCCGCGGTAGCGTTCAAAATCGGTTCCTTTCGGATCGATAAGCACCGGCACCCCAGCCTTACGCGCCAGCGCAATCATCTGCTGCACGCTTGCCAACGCGCCTTTGGCGTAGTCGGAGAGCACCAGAGCGCCGATTGAACCCAGTGCCTGGTTAATACGCTCATGCAGCGGCTGCGGATCCACACCTTCAAAACCTTCTTCGAAATCCAGGCGAATCAGCTGCTGGTTGCGGGAAAGCACGCGCAGTTTGGTGATCGTCGGATGGGTCGGTACAGACACGAAGTCACATTTTACGTTCACATCCGTTAGCGTTTTGCTCAGCGCACGCGCCGCATCGTCAATACCAGTCAGGCCCACCAGACGCGAATTCGCTCCCAGAGAGGCAATGTTCATCGCCACGTTTGCTGCGCCACCGGGACGTTCTTCGATGGTATCCACTTTTACCACCGGAACAGGCGCTTCAGGTGAAATACGGCTGGTAGGACCATACCAGTAGCGATCCAGCATCACATCACCGACAACCATGACTCCTGCACGTTCAAACTCTGGCAGAGTTACTTTCATTCCTGTCTCCTGAGAGATTCTCTGAGTGTCTTAAAATTTGCGCGCGATAATAGCACACTTCACTCGGCAACCAGCCACTTCTGCCAGCTGTCACGCACCAGCGTGCGTTCAGCGTCGAAGTGCTCCGGCGCCACATGGCCCGGAAGTTCCTGCAACGCAAGATGGTGAAGTTCATCACGCAACGTCGTATAAGCGCGGGTAAGCGCCAGCGCTTCCTGCTCGTCCATAATGTCGTTTTGCGCCAGTAATTCCAGAATGCGCACGTTATCCGACCAGCGCGTCAGCTTCGGTTTTTCATGCGCATAACGCAGCACCAGATACTGCGTAATAAACTCAATGTCGGTGATACCGCCTTCATCTGCTTTGATATCAAAACGATCGCGATGCTTATTACCCAGATGGGCACGCATTTTCTCACGCATTTCACGCACCTCGGTCTGCAAGGTTTTTCCATCGCGGACGAGGGTCATGATATCGCGACGAATCGCATCAAACTGAGAGGTCAACTGCGGGTCGCCGTACACTACGCGAGCACGCACCAGCGCCTGATGTTCCCATGTCCAGGCTTCGTTACGCTGATAATCGGCGAAAGCATCGGCTGATGTCACCAGCATCCCCGCCGCCCCGGACGGACGCAAACGCGCATCCACTTCGTACAAAATACCGGACGAAGTGCGGGTACTGAAGAGGTGCATAATGCGCTGCGCCAGACGCAGATAGAACTGTCGCCCGTCAATCTCACGCTCGCCGTCCGTCATCACATCCATCGGACAGTCATGCAGGAAGATCAAATCGAGATCCGAGCTGTACCCCAATTCCCAACCGCCCAGTTTGCCATAGCCGACGACGGCAAAACCACGCCCCTCGCGTTCGCCAAGATGGGTGGGTTGCCCGTAGCGTGCAACCATCTGCGTCCACGCCTGCTGGACTACCGCATCAATAATAGCTTCCGCCAGCCAGGTTAAATGGTCGCTCACCTTCATCACCGGCAGCGTACCGGCAATATCAGCCGCGGCAATTCGCAACAGCTGCGTTTGCTTAAACTGGCGCAGTGCCTCCAGTTGCTGCTCTTCGTCATCTTCCGGCACGCGCAGCAAATACTGGCGCAGCTCATCACGGTAGGCGTCCGTCGCGGTAGGTTGATACAGCGTGTTCGGATCCAGCAGTTCATCGAGCAACAGCGGATACCGCGCCAGCTGGCTGGCGACCATCGGCGAGGCCGCACAGAGAGAAATCAGATGCTTAAGCGCTCCGGGAAATTCGCTCAGCAGTTCCAGATAAGTCGTACGGGTAACGATCCCCACCAGCAGAGGGGTAATGCGCGACAGCGGTACTGAAGCGTCATCACGCGAACAGACATCGCTCAGCAGATGCGGCATTAAATGATCCAGCACCTGGCGTCCGCGTGGGCCAATGGTGCGTTTATCCAGCTCTTTGCGGAAATCGGCTATCAGAGACAGCACGCGCCGGCGATCGTCATCCGCCAGATGCGTCAGCACCGGCGTAGTGTCATCTTCCTGTAAGGCGTCCTGCCACAGTTCGCGCCACTGTTCTGAGAGCGACTCTTCCTGGGTTTCAGCTTCATCATCGCCAATCAGCTCGTTAAATACCCGGCGCACGTTGTCCATATGATTGGCCAGTACATCGGTTAACTGCTGCCAGTCATCAACGTTCATTCCCCACGCCAGCCGCGCGCGATTCAGTTCATCGCCTGGCAGCGTTTGGGTCTGTTCATCATTGATGCTTTGCAGCAGGTTTTCCAGGCGGCGTAAATAGAGATAGGCTGCTCGCAGTTGTTCCGCATCGGTATCAGGCAGCAGATGCAGCGCATTGATGGCGCTAAGCGTCGGTAACAGCGAGCGGGATTGCAGCGACGGCTCGCGCCCACCGCGAATCAGCTGGAATACCTGCACGATAAATTCGATTTCACGAATACCGCCCGCCCCCAGCTTGATGTTGTCTTTCAGGCCTCGACGACGCACTTCACGCGCAATCATCCCTTTCATGTTACGCAGCGACTGGATCACGCTGAAATCAATATAGCGGCGGAAGACAAAAGGCCGCAGCATGGCGCGAAGTTCGCTGACGTAAGTGCCGTCGGCATCGCCCATAATACGGGCTTTGACCATCGCATAGCGTTCCCAGTCGCGCCCTTGCTCCTGGTAATAATCCTCCAGCGCAGAGAAGCTCAGTACCAACGGGCCGCTGTCGCCAAACGGGCGTAAGCGCATATCCACCCGATAGACAAACCCATCCATTGTAGGCTGATCTAATACCTTGATGAGACGCTGGCCCATGCGGGTAAAGAACTGCGCGTTATCCAGCTCGCGGCGCCCACCCTGTGTGCTGCCGTGTTCCGGCCAGGCGAAAATCAGGTCGATATCGGAGGAAAAATTCAGCTCGCCGCCGCCCAGTTTCCCCATACCTAAAATCAGCAATGGCTGCGCAACTCCTTCAGAATTGCAGGGCGTTCCCCACTCGCGACAGCAGGCGGCGTATAACCAGTCACGCGCGGCGATAATCAGCGTTTCAGCCAGATGGCTTAGCTGCTGCAAAATACCCTCTTCCGTCACCAGCGACAGCGTCTGTGCCCAGGCGATACGCACCATAATGCGACGGCGAAACAGGCGTAACTCACGCATCAGCGTGTTTTCGTCACTAACGTCAGCCAATGCTTGCTGTAACCAGTCGGCATAGTGTTGCCATTCATCACCCAGGGGGGGAGCGCTTTCCAGCTCAGCCAGCCATTCGGGATGGGCAATAATGCTGTCACGGACAAAATCACTGAATGTAAGTACTGACTTCGCCTGAACGCTAAACGAGGACTCAGATATTGCTGCTGGCAGCCGCTCAACAACGGTCGGCCAGTACTGCTGTAACGGTGAAGAGAGCTGCTTCATTTACGGGTTATCCTTTGAATGGTGCCGGATGCGTCTTTTCGCCTTATCCGGCCTACATGACAGTTACACACATCGCGTAGGCCTGATAAGCGCAGCGCCATCAGGCATCCCGGCCTAGGCCCTGATTATCGTTTTCCGCTGTGCAGCCAGAACGGTTCCAGTGCAATCGCCTCGTTACGGAAGTGTTCAATTTCAATATATTGGTTGGCCGCAATGGCGTGGCGCAAACCCTGCCAGTTGGCGATCCATTCTGATGCGACATTTTCGTCGTAGTATCCCGCCAGCATCAGCATGCTATCAATGTTGCGCGTCAAACGTGGAAGCTGATCGGCGTACTGATCGCCCAGCGGCTGCGCAAAAGCGGTTTTCAGCTCAGCGGCATGGCGTGAAAGATGGGTATCAGAGAAGCGCTTAAAGGAGTCGGCAATTTTCCCCTGCGCCTTCGCATCAAGAAATGGCTGCCATCCTTTGGTCACCAGCCATTCGGTCAGCGCCAGCTTGGCCATTGCCGTTTGCGTGCTGTAAACCGCCGAAATGGCAGAAACATCCGACGCAATGATCGCTTCCGACTGGGTCAGTAAATCACGTAAGTGAGCGCTCGCTTTTCGCGGCACATTGCCGCCAAACAGCATCAGAATGTGACGCACCAGGCCCATTGCCGCCAGCACCTCAGCTTTCGCCCCTTTGACGCCGCGCACCCACAGCTCCTCATGGTACTGCCACTGTGATAATGCCAGCTCCAGCGCCGCTTCCAGCCCCTGTTCAATGCTCGCCTTCGCCGGAACCTTCAAAATACGCGTCGGTTTGAGTTCGCGCGGCGCATTCCCCTGAGCCAAATGATAACCGCGCGCTGCTTTGCTCAAGCTACCCTGGCGTAAACCGGTTTGCGAAACCAGCTGGTTTGCCAGCTTCAGTACCGCACGGGTATCGCCGCTTAGCAGTTCAAGTTCAAGCTCACAGATAGGTTCTGCAAACTCGCCCGCTTTCACTTCCCCCAGATCGAGGGCCATTTCAATCCGGCTGCCATCAACATCAACCAACCATTTCTCACGGAAAAAATCGGTGCTGAACAACGGCTGCACTTGAGAAGCAAGTTGAGCGGGCAGCTCACCATCAGGCCAGACTTCCGTTGGGAACAAGGTGAGATCCAGCTCAGGCGCGTTTAGCGCAACGTTATATTCCGGCCGCTGGTGCAGTCCGCCCGTCACGCGTCCGGCAATTTTCATGGTCATTTCGTAATGACCGTTTTCACCGCGAATACGCAGCCCCATATCGTGACCACGCAACCACGCATCCGGCGTTTCGTAGTAGATATTCAGCAACTGGCTGGGCGCATGATGCTCTCCCCCCAGCGTATTCAGACGTTCACGTAGCGCATCTACAGCGTCACTATTAACGATAAATTTTAATTCGATTTCCTGGGCCATGGTCTTGTACTTATGGGTTATGTCACAGTTGAGAAAACTGACTGCGAACTAAGTTCGTTCTTTATGGTCAGTAGATAGTATTTTGCGCCAAATTGCCATGCAACGAGCAATTTGACGGGCGTAAAAGTTTCGAGTGGTGGCAAAAAGGACACAGATGATTCCGATTGATGTCGAATGCTTTGCGTAGAGACACTGATGCCACTACTATCGTTCCACTTTCTATGACAATAACGACAGCCTGATGCCAAAATTACGCCTGATTGGATTAACTTTACTCGCACTTAGCGCCACTGCAGTCTCTCATGCCGAAGAAAAGCGCTATGTCTCTGACGAACTGAACACCTGGGTCCGCAGCGGTCCGGGAGATAATTATCGCCTCGTGGGTACGGTTAACGCCGGCGAGGAAGTCACGCTATTACAGACCGATGCCAACACTAACTACGGTCAGGTGAAAGACAGCACCGGACGTACCGCCTGGATCCCACTGAAAGAGCTGAACAGTACGCCGAGCCTGCGTACCCGCGTTCCCGACCTGGAAAACCAGGTTAAGACCTTGACCGATAAGCTCAATAATATCGATACCACGTGGAACCAGCGCACCGCCGATATGCAGCAAAAGGTCGCGCAAAGTGACAGCGTGATCGACGGACTGAAACAAGAAAACCAGAAGCTGAAAAACGAGCTTATCGTGGCGCAAAAGAAGGTCAGCGCAGCCAATCTTCAGCTTGATGACAAACAGCGCACCATCATCATGCAGTGGTTTATGTACGGTGGCGGCGTGCTGGGCCTTGGTCTGCTGCTCGGCCTGGTTCTGCCACACATGATACCAAGCCGTAAACGCAAAGATCGCTGGATGAACTGAATCGCCTTCTCCGCCACACTGACATATGATTAAGGGATCATAGTTTTCAAAAGGAAAGTGGCGTGAAGATTTATCTGGTCGGTGGTGCTGTTCGGGATGCGTTATTAGGGCTACCGATTAAAGATAAAGATTGGGTTGTTGTTGGCGCCACGCCGCAAGAGATGCTCGACGCGGGCTACCAGCAGGTAGGCCGCGATTTTCCCGTGTTTCTGCATCCGCAAACCCGCGAAGAGTATGCGCTGGCGCGTACCGAACGTAAGTCAGGCTCGGGGTATACCGGGTTCACCTGCTATGCCGCCGCAGATGTGACGCTGGAGGCCGATCTTCAGCGTCGTGACCTGACCATCAACGCAATCGCCCGCGATGACGACGGGGAGATTATCGACCCGTATAACGGACGCGACGATCTGGAAAACCGTCTGCTGCGCCATGTTTCATCTGCCTTTAGCGAAGATCCGCTGCGCGTGCTGCGCGTGGCGCGCTTTGCTGCCCGTTACGCACATCTCGGTTTTCGGATCGCTGACGAAACCATGGCGCTGATGCGTGACATGACCGCCGCTGGTGAACTGGAGCATCTGACACCAGAGCGGGTGTGGAAAGAAACCGAAGGCGCATTAACCACCCGTAACCCACAGATATTTTTTCAGGTCCTGCGCGACTGCGACGCACTGCGCGTCCTGTTTCCGGAAGTGGATGCTTTGTTTGGCGTTCCTGCCCCCGCGCAGTGGCATCCGGAAATCGACACCGGCATTCATACGCTGATGACGCTGTCGATGGCAGCCATGTTAAGTCCGGAAGTCGATGTGCGTTTTGCTACGCTGTGCCACGATCTTGGCAAGGCATTGACACCTAAAGCGCTGTGGCCGCGCCATCATGGTCACGGTCCGGCAGGTGTTAAGCTTGTTGAACAACTGTGCCAGCGCCTGCGCGTACCGAATGACATCCGTGATTTAGCCAAACTGGTTGCCGAGTTCCACGACCTCATTCATACCTTCCCGATCCTGCAGCCGAAAACCATCGTTAAGCTGTTTGATTCCATCGATGCCTGGCGCAAACCGCAACGCGTGGAGCAAATCGCCCTCACCAGCGAGGCCGATGTGCGTGGGCGAACCGGTTTTGAAGCGGCAGATTATCCGCAAGGCAGGCTATTGCGTGAAGCCTGGCAGGTTGCGCAGGCAGTGCCAACGAAAGACGTCGTTGAGGCGGGATTCAAAGGTCAGGCAATTCGTGAAGAACTGACCCGGCGTCGCATCGCGGCGGTGGCCAGTTGGAAGGAGCAGCGGTGCCCGAAAGCGTAGACACTGCGGTGCCGGATGCGCTGTGCTTATCCGGCCTGCAGGTTCGAAACGGATATAACCCGTAGGCCGGATAAGGCGGAACGCCGCCATCCGGCACCACGGTAAGTCATCAGAAGAACACGACGTAAACGGCAGCCGCCACAATGAAGCGGTAAATCGCAAACGGAATGAACGAGATGCGTTTAATCAGTTGCAGGAAGGTTTTGATCGCTACCAGCGCCACGATAAACGCCGTCACAAAACCGACTGCAAACATCGGAATATCTGATGCGCTGAGGAATGACCAGCTCTTGTAGAGATCCAACGCCGTTGCGCCCATCATCATCGGCACCGCCAGCAGGAAAGAAAACTCAGAGGCCGCGTAACGACTCACGCCCATCAGCATACCGCCAGAAATCGTCGCCCCGGAGCGAGAAAAGCCCGGCCACAGCGCCAGACACTGGAAACAGCCAATCATAAACGCCTGGCGATAGGTCATATCATCAAGACCCGGCGCGCGCGGCTCTTTCGGCTTCAGGCATTCTGCGGCAATCAGCAGTACACCACCCACCACCAGCGCATACATCACGTTGATTGGGTTAAACAGCGATTTGATGGTGTCGTGGAATATCAGCCCCAGTACCACGGCTGGAATCATCCCCAACAGAATATGTCCCAGCGTCAACCGACCTTTGCCCGTGCCTTCATGCGGAGCCTTGCCGAAGTGAATGCCAATCAAACCAAACAGACGTCGCCAGAACATCACCACGACTGCCAGAATAGAACCTAGCTGGATAACCACCTCGAATGTTTTTGCGGTATCACCCTCAAAACCCAACAGGTGGCCAACAATAATCATATGGCCGGTACTGGAAACGGGTAAAAACTCCGTCAATCCTTCGACCACACCCAAAATTGCCGCCACCAGCAGCGAGTGCATATCACTCATTAATAAACCCCTAGATAGAGAAACCACGGCAAAAAAGAGCCGATGAAAGGCCCCTTTTATACCCGTTTGTTTTAGAAATTATTAAATTAATTATTTTCTTTCAGATTATTGCCACGCTCAATGATAACCCCGACGTTCGCCGCACGGGCTACCGCGCCAGGTTTACTGAGTTTGATCCGTACCCAGGGAGAATTAAAGCGGCTAAGCAGGAGATCTGCCACCTCTTCCGCAACCCGTTCTACCAGCGCAAAGCGCCCACCTTCCACATGATTAACAACCGTTTGAGCGATATCAGCATAGCTCAGGCAATCAGCCACATCATCGCTTTTAGCTGATTTACGGTTATCCCATGCCATTTCGATATCGAACACCAACCGTTGTTCGATCGTTTGTTCCCAGTCGTAAACACCAATAGTGGTGATTACAGAAAGTTGCTCTATAAATACAATATCCATCACGACCTGCCTGCTTTTTGGCTAACCCGGATACCACTTCCGGCGAAATATGCGTATTATCCACAGAAGTAGCGTTTTACACGACATTTTCAAAACGGAACAGCTTATGAGTGCAATCGCGCCTGGAATGATTATCTTCGCGTACCTCTGTGGCTCAATTTCCAGTGCTATTCTGGTATGCCGCCTTGCTGGATTGCCGGACCCGCGCGACAGCGGCTCTGGGAATCCGGGCGCGACAAACGTGCTGCGCATCGGTGGCAAAGGAGCCGCCGTCGCGGTACTGATTTTCGACGTCCTGAAAGGTATGTTACCCGTCTGGGGTGCCTATGCGCTAGGCGTCAGCCCCTTCTGGCTGGGATTGATCGCAATCGCCGCCTGTCTGGGCCACATTTGGCCGGTATTTTTCGGCTTTAAAGGTGGCAAAGGCGTTGCTACAGCCTTTGGCGCGATAGCACCGATTGGTTGGGACTTAACCGGCGTGATGGCCGGGACCTGGCTGTTGACCGTCTTATTAAGCGGCTATTCGTCGTTAGGCGCTATCGTCAGCGCGCTGATCGCCCCTTTTTACGTCTGGTGGTTCAATCCCCAGTTCACTTTCCCGGTTTCCATGTTGTCGTGCTTAATTCTGCTTCGTCACCATGACAACATTCAGCGTCTGTGGCGTCGTCAGGAGCCAAAGATCTGGACCAAGCTGAAGAAAAAACGCGAACGAGACCCCGAGTGATTTTATTGTCGGATAGCGACGCAACGGCGTCTTATCCGGCGTGGGGGATGTGATACCCCTCCATCGGTTTGCCTAATCGGTTCTGACACCACGTCGCCAGAAACTCCACGCACACGCGCAGCTTCACGCTGCGATACAGTGGCTCCTGATAAACCGCCCAGATATTGGCGCTTTGCGCATAGTCCGGCAGCACACGCACCAGTTCACCGCTGGCCAGAAACGGCTGCACATCCCATTCAGAACGCAACATAATCCCTTTTCCCTGTAGCGCCCACTGCAACACAATCTCACCGCTGTTAGAGGAAAGATGTCCCGCCACCTTGACCGACTTTTTCTCCTGACCATTGTCCAGTTCCCACACCCCGTGAGTCATATCGCGTTCTTTAGTGACCAGACAATCATGACGACTTAATTCCTGTAACGTCGTCGGCTGACCGTATTTTTGTAAATAGGCCGGGGCCGCACACAATATTCTTTTGTTTTTCGTTAACAAATGCGCAATATAATAATCCGGAATCTCGTCATTAATACGAATATCCAAATCGATATTATCCTGTGCCAAATCGATTTGCCGATCGTAAAGTTCAAAATGCACCTGTAATTCAGGGTAGCTATGCATCAATTCTGTAATTGCTGGTGCAATATAACTGCGCCCAAAGCCAAAACTACAGCCGATACGAATCATCCCTGCCGGGCGCGTTTTGAGTTGCGTAACATCATCGACCAGATGCTGATAGCCCGCGAGGATCGCCTGCGCATGTTCATAGCAACGTTGTCCACTTTCCGTGAGCGCCACGCCACGCGCGGAGCGGCTTAGCAGCGTCGTCCCCAGCGTAGACTCAAGGATCTGAATGCGTTTCGTCACAAACGCGGGCGTTTGCCCCAGCGTCGCGGCGGCGGCGCTGAAGCTGCCGCTATGCACAATTTCAACCAGCACCTGCAGATCTTTCGCCAGGGGATACGTGTTCAGCATGATCGGTCTATCCGTAATGTTGTTCACCGCAGTGTAATTCTCTCATACGTATTAAACCCTGCCTTTGCGCAATTTTTATTGCCTTATCCGGACATCATTCACGAACTGTTAATTGGATATTCACAGTGGCAAATAATATAAAACCACATTTTTAGTGGTAGTTTGTCACGGAGAATTTATTTCCAGATAAATAAAAGAACTGGAGTTAACAAGATGAGCAATCAAAATAACCAAAATGCGATAAATACGCTGACGAACATTGTCGCCGATTTTACCGCCATGATTTCTACCCGCATGCCCGACGACGTCGTGGATAAATTAAAACAGCTGCGTGAAGGCGAAACCTCGCCGATGGGTAAAATCATCTACCACACCATGTTTGACAACATGCAGAAAGCTATCGACCTGAACCGTCCGGCCTGTCAGGACACCGGTGAGATTATGTTCTTCGTGAAGGTCGGTTCCCGTTTTCCGCTACTGGGAGAACTGCAAAGCATCCTGAAGCAGGCCGTTGAAGACGCCACGGTAAAAGCGCCGCTGCGCCATAACGCGGTCGAGATTTTTGACGAAGTGAATACCGGCAAAAATACCGGTACCGGTGTGCCGTGGGTCACCTGGGACATCATCCCTGATAACGATGACGCGGAAATCGAAGTCTACATGGCAGGCGGCGGCTGTACGCTGCCGGGACGCTCGAAGGTGTTAATGCCTTCTGAGGGCTACGAAGGCGTGGTGAAATTTGTTTTTGAAAATATCTCCACGCTGGCAGTCAACGCCTGTCCGCCGGTGCTGGTGGGCGTCGGTATTGCCACCTCCGTAGAAACCGCCGCCGTGCTTTCTCGTAAAGCGGTGCTGCGCCCTATCGGCTCACGTCATCCGAATCCGAAAGCGGCCGAACTGGAACTGCGTTTGGAAGAAGGACTGAACCGTCTGGGCATTGGTCCGCAAGGGTTGACCGGTAACAGCTCGGTGATGGGCGTGCATATCGAATCCGCCGCGCGCCACCCGTCGACTATCGGCGTTGCCGTCTCTACCGGCTGCTGGGCCCACCGTCGCGGCACACTGTTGGTTCATGCTGACCTCTCCTTCGAAAACCTGTCTCACACCCGGAGCGCGTTATGAAAAAGATCCTCACAACCCCGATCAAAGCCGAAGATCTGGCAGACATTCGCGTTGGCGATGTTATTTACCTGACCGGTACGCTGGTGACCTGCCGTGACGTTTGCCACCGCCGCCTGATCGAACTAAAGCGCCCGATTCCTTATGACCTGAACGGCAAAGCCATTTTCCACGCGGGCCCGATCGTACGTAAGAACGGTGAAAAATGGGAAATGGTTTCCGTCGGCCCAACCACCAGCATGCGTATGGAAGCGTTTGAGAAAGACTTTATCGAGCAGACGGGTGTCAAGCTGGTGGTCGGCAAGGGCGGCATGGGACCGCTGACGGAAGAAGGCTGCAAGCAGTTTAAAGCGCTGCACGTTATCTTCCCGGCAGGCTGCGCGGTCGTGGCGGCAACCCAGGTTGAAGAGATCGAAGAGGTGCACTGGACGGAACTCGGCATGCCGGAATCCCTGTGGGTGTGTCGGGTAAAAGAGTTCGGCCCGCTGATCGTTTCCATCGATACCCACGGCAATAACCTGATCGCTGAAAACAAAAAGCTGTTCGCTGAACGTCGCGACCCTATCGTCAATGAAATCTGCGAGCACGTGCACTACATCAAATAACCCTCCCGGAGAGGCGCTACGCCTCTCCCCTTTCGCAGGGATACAACAATGGCACCTTTAGCTGGTTGGTGGCGATACCTGGCTCCGCTGGTGGTCATCGCCATTATTGCTGTTCTGCCCGTTCCCACCGGTCTTGAGAGCCACACCTGGCTCTATTTTGCCGTCTTTACCGGTGTGATTGTCGGACTTATTCTGGAACCTGTACCGGGCGCGGTGGTGGCGATGATTGGTATTTCGATCATCGCCGTCCTATCACCGTGGCTACTGTTCAGCCCGGAGCAACTCGCGCAGGACGGTTTTAAATTTACCGCCAAATCGCTGTCGTGGGCGGTATCTGGATTCTCAAACTCGGTCATCTGGCTGATCTTCGCGGCCTTTATGTTTGGTACTGGCTATGAGAAAACCGGACTTGGTCGGCGTATCGCGCTGATGCTGGTGAAAAAGATGGGGCATCGGACGCTGTTTCTCGGCTATGCGGTGATGTTCTCCGAACTTATCCTCGCTCCCGTCACGCCTTCCAACTCCGCGCGCGGGGCCGGAATAATCTACCCGATTATCCGCAACCTGCCGCCGCTGTATAACTCACAGCCCAATAGCGCCAGTTCACGCTCCATTGGCTCATACATCATGTGGATGGGGATTGTCGCCGACTGCGTTACCAGCGCTATTTTCTTAACGGCAATGGCGCCGAACCTGCTGTTAATAGGACTAATGAAAGGCGCGTCCCACACCGCGCTGAGCTGGGGCGACTGGTTCTTAGGCATGTTGCCACTGAGCATTTTGCTGGTGCTGATTGTGCCGTGGCTGGCGTACGTGTTGTATCCACCGGTGCTGAAATCCGGCGATCAGGTTCCGCGCTGGGCGGATGCGGAGCTAAAAGCGATGGGACCGCTCTGCGCTCGCGAGAAAAAGATGCTGGTGCTGATGGTCGGCGCACTGGTGCTGTGGATCTTCGGCGGTGATTATATTGACGCCGCGATGGTCGGATACAGCGTGGTAGCGTTGATGCTGGTACTGCGCATCATTAGCTGGGATGACATCGTCAGCAATAAAGCCGCATGGAACGTCTTTTTCTGGCTGGCCTCGCTGATAACACTGGCCACCGGGCTCAATAACACCGGTTTTATTACCTGGTTCGGTAAGCTGCTGGCAAACGGGCTGAGCGGTTATTCGCCGATGATGGTGATGGTAGCACTCATCGTAGTGTTCTATCTGCTGCGTTACTTCTTTGCCAGCGCCACGGCCTATACCTCCGCCCTCGCGCCGATGATGATTGCCGCCGCGCTAGCGATGCCGGAAATCCCGCTACCGGTCTTCTGCCTGATGGTCGGCGCCGCCATTGGTCTGGGCAGCATTCTGACCCCGTACGCCACCGGCCCTAGCCCTATCTACTACGGCAGCGGCTATTTACCAACGGCGGATTACTGGCGACTCGGTGCTATTTTTGGCCTGATTTTCCTCGTGCTACTGGTGATTACCGGTCTGGTCTGGATGCCCCTCGTTTTACTGTAAAACCCCATGGGGCGGCGTATCGTCGCCCCTTTATCCATAAGCTTCTCGTATGATCGATTTCCCGATGCGCTGAGGCATACTTTTTTGTATGCAAACACCCTCATGCTGATAAGGGAAACGCTCTGGACACGGTTGCGCACGAGACACTCACACGGGGCTGGCAGGCCGAACTGGATCTGCATTTTACCTGCACCGGGCACAAAACGGTGCTCGCCTCGGCGCGTCATCATGGTCCACTGACGGTTCAGCGCCCATTTTACCCCGAAGAAAACGTCTGCCATCTTTATCTGCTTCATCCACCGGCGGGGATCGTCGGCGGAGATGAGCTCCATATCGCCGTAACGCTCGACGAATACAGCCACGCGTTAATCACCCAGCCTGGTGCGGGAAAGTTTTACCGCAGCCGCGGACCGCAGGCATTGCTGCGCCAGCATTTTACCCTCGCGCCTCGCGCGACGCTGGAGTGGCTGCCGCAGGATACGATCCTCTTTCCCGGCGCCAACGCCGCTATTCAGACCATCTTTCATCTGACATCCACAAGCCGCCTGCTGGCCTGGGACCTGCTATGCCTTGGCCGACCGGTTATGCAGGAAACCTTCAGCCACGGCATGCTGCAAAATCGCCTGGAAGTGTGGCGAGATGAACAGCCGCTGCTGATAGAACGCTTGCAGTTGCAGGAGGGGAATCTGAGCGGCGTCGCGCATCATCCCTGGGTCGGTACGTTACTGTGTTATCCGGCCAGCGAGCACATGCTGGAGGGCACGCGCGAGCGGCTTACGGCGCTTGGCGATTACGCCGGGGCAACGCTTAACGACTCGCTGCTGACAATCCGTTTTCTTGCTGACGACAACCTGATTGTTCAGCGCGTTATGCGTGACATCTGGCAATTTCTGCGCCCGCTACTGACACACAAAGCGCCCGTACTCCCGCGAATCTGGCAAACCTAAGAGAACCCTTATGGAACTGACCCCCAGAGAAAAAGACAAGCTGTTGCTGTTTACCGCCGCGCTGGTGGCGGAACGTCGCCTGGCCCGCGGGCTGAAGCTGAACTACCCGGAATCGGTGGCGCTGATTAGCGCTTTCATCATGGAAGGGGCACGCGACGGGCAAACCGTAGCCGCGCTGATGGAGGATGGGCGTCACGTCCTGCACCGCGATCAGGTGATGGAAGGCGTGCCGGAGATGATCCCGGATATTCAGGTTGAAGCCACATTTCCGGACGGATCGAAGCTGGTCACCGTCCACAACCCGATCGTCTAAGGAGCGGCAATGATCCCCGGTGAATATCAGATCGCAAAAGGCAGTATCGCACTTAATCAGGGGCGAGAGATCTGCACGATCGTGGTGGAAAATCATGGCGACAGACCCATCCAGGTGGGATCGCACTACCACTTTTACGAAGTGAACCCGGCGCTACACTTTGACAGGCTGGCCGCACGCGGCTTTCGTCTGAACATTGCTGCGGGCACAGCGGTACGTTTTGAGCCGGGACAAAAACGCGAAGTCGAACTGGTGCGCGTTGCTGGCGCACAAAGGATCGTAGGTTTTCGCAGCGAAGTGATGGGCGGGCTGGAGGCGGATAATGAGTGAAATTTCCCGGCAGGCGTACGCCGACATGTTTGGCCCAACCACCGGTGATAAAGTGCGCCTGGCGGATACCGACCTGTGGATCGAGGTGGAAAAAGATTTCACCACCTACGGCGAAGAGGTCAAATTCGGCGGCGGAAAAGTGATCCGCGACGGCATGGGCCAGGGACAAATGCGCGCCGATGCATGCGTGGATCTGGTGATAACCAACGCGCTGATCGTCGACCACTGGGGGATCGTGAAAGCGGATATCGGCATCAAAAACGGCAGGATCTTCGCTATCGGCAAAGCAGGTAATCCCGATATTCAACCCAACGTGACGATCCCGATAGGCGTGGGAACTGAAGTCATCGCCGGGGAAGGCAAGATCGTCACTGCGGGCGGCGTGGATACGCATATTCACTGGATCTGCCCACAGCAGGCGCAGGAGGCGCTGGTTTCCGGCGTGACGACGATGATCGGTGGCGGTACCGGTCCGGCGGCAGGCACTCACGCCACCACCTGTACGCCGGGTCCGTGGTACATCGCGCGTATGCTGCAGGCGGCAGACACGTTACCGGTTAACATCGGTTTACTGGGCAAAGGTAACGGCTCAAACCCTGACGCCCTGCGTGAGCAAATCAGCGCGGGCGCAATTGGCCTGAAAATCCATGAAGACTGGGGCGCCACGCCTGCCGCTATCGACTGCGCGCTGACCGTGGCCGACGAGATGGACATCCAGGTCGCGCTGCATAGCGATACGCTCAACGAGTCCGGATTCGTTGAAGATACGCTGGCGGCAATTGGCGATCGCACCATTCATACTTTTCACACCGAAGGCGCGGGCGGCGGCCATGCGCCGGATATCATCACCGCCTGCGCGCATCCGAATATTCTGCCCTCCTCCACTAACCCGACGCTGCCCTATACCGTCAACACCATTGACGAGCATCTCGACATGCTGATGGTTTGCCACCACCTCGACCCGGATATCGCCGAAGACGTGGCCTTTGCCGAATCCCGCATTCGCCGGGAAACAATCGCAGCAGAAGATGTTCTGCATGACATTGGCGCGTTTTCCCTGACCTCATCCGATTCACAGGCGATGGGGCGCGTGGGCGAAGTGATCCTGCGTACCTGGCAGGTGGCGCACCGCATGAAGGTTCAGCGTGGCCCGCTGGCAGAAGAAACCGGTGACAACGACAACCTGCGCGTTAAACGCTACGTCGCCAAATACACCATCAACCCGGCGTTAACCCACGGTATCGCCCATGAAGTCGGCTCCATTGAGCCTGGCAAACTGGCCGATCTGGTGCTGTGGTCGCCCACCTTTTTTGGCGTAAAACCGGCGACGATCGTCAAGGGCGGGATGATCGCCTGTGCGCCAATGGGCGACATCAACGCCTCGATCCCCACCCCGCAGCCGGTGCATTACCGCATGATGTTCGGCGCACTTGGCGCAGCACGGCACCACACGCGACTGACCTTTATTTCGCAGGCCGCTGACGTGCAAAACATCCCACAGCAGCTCAATCTGCAAAGCGCCATCGCCGTCGTCAAAGGCTGCCGGACGGTGAAAAAGGCCGACATGATCCACAACGGCCTGCAACCCAATATCACCGTCGATGCTCAGACTTACGAGGTGCGTATTGATGGCGAACTTATCACCAGCGAACCGGCAGACGTTTTGCCGATGGCGCAACGCTATTTTCTGTTTTGAGGAGTTACGATGATCTACCTGACCCAACGCCTTGACCACGCTCACCGCGTCACCGCAAGCGTCACGCTACCCATTGATGTTCGGGTAAAAAGTCGTGCCAGAGTGGCGCTGAATGACGGTCGCGAAGCCGGGCTGATGCTACCGCGTGGTTTGCTGCTACGCGGTGGCGATCTGCTGAGCACCGAAGATGGCCGCGAAGTGATCGAAGTGATCGCCGCGCCGGAGTCGGTTTCCGTGGTGCGCTGCGCCGATCCTTTCCTGCTCGCCAAAGCCTGTTATCACCTCGGCAATCGCCACGTTCCACTGCAAATTCTGCCGGACGAACTGCGCTACCACCACGATCATGTGCTGGACGACATGCTGCGCCAGTTCAACCTTGAGGTGACATTCGCCCAGTTGCCATTTGAACCTGAAGCTGGCGCTTATGCCAGTGAATCACACGGGCATCATCACGGTCATGCGCACTGATGCATAACAGCCAACAGCTACGTCTGATGCAGCTCGCCAGCAGCGCTCTCCCGGTGGGGTCGTTTACCTGGTCCCAGGGTCTGGAGTGGGCGGTAGAAATCGGCTGGGTGAAAAGCGTTGATGACTTCTCTGCCTGGCAAATCCAGCAGATGGAGCAGAACTTTTTTACCGTCGACCTACCGCTGCTGGCGAGACTGTATCGCGCCTGCGAGCAGGACGATCTTGCCGCAGCACACCGCTGGAGCGCTTACCTGTTGGCCTGTCGCGAAACCCGCGAACTGCGGGATGAAGAACGCAGTCGGGGTGCGGCGTTTACGCGACTGGTCACCGACTGGGAGGCGGATTGCTCGCGAGAGTGGCGCACCCTCTTTGTTGACAGCCAACTCTGCGGCATGGCCTGGCTGGGCGTACGCTGGAAAATTCCCCTGACGGAGCTGGCGTTAAGCCTCGGCTACAGCTGGATTGAGAGCGCTGTCATGGCCGGCGTCAAGCTGGTTCCTTTTGGACAACAGGCGGCCCAGCGTTTGATTATTGCGCTCAGCGATCGCTATGCGCAGGGTCTGGCACAGGCGCTGACGTGTCCTGACACCAGCCTCGGCTCCGCAACACCATTGGCCGCTATCGCGTCTGCCCGGCATGAAACCCAATATTCCCGATTATTCCGCTCCTGAGGAGAAAAAATGAGTAACTACAAGCATCCCCTGCGTGTGGGCGTTGGCGGCCCGGTTGGCTCGGGCAAAACGGCGCTGCTGGAAGCGTTATGCAAAGCCATGCGCAGCAGCTATCAATTGGCGGTAGTGACCAATGATATCTACACCAAAGAAGATCAGCGCATTCTCACCGAGGCGGGCGCACTGGAGCCTGAACGGATCGTCGGCGTAGAAACCGGTGGCTGCCCACATACCGCCATCCGCGAAGATGCGTCGATGAATCTGGCCGCCGTAGAAGCGCTGAGCGAGAAATTCGGCAATCTGGATCTGATTTTTGTGGAAAGCGGCGGCGATAACCTGAGCGCCACCTTCAGCCCGGAACTCGCGGACCTGACGATCTATGTGATCGACGTTGCTGAAGGCGAGAAGATCCCGCGTAAAGGTGGTCCGGGGATCACCAAATCCGATTTTCTGGTGATCAATAAAACCGATCTGGCTCCTTACGTCGGCGCATCACTGGAGGTGATGGAGCGCGATACCTTGCGCATGCGCGGCGAGCGTCCATGGACGTTTAGTAATTTAAAATCTGGAGAAGGCCTGGAAAAAATTATCGCGTTTCTGGAAGAGAAAGGAATGCTGCGGATGTAGTGAGAATTATCGCCGGGTGGCGGCTTCGTCTGACCCGGTCTACGGTTTTTTTGCCCGGTAAACACAGCGCCACCGGGCAAATAACTTATGCTGCCGGTAATTCCGCCAGCGGCCAGCGTGGACGCACGGTCACGCCAAGATCCGCCGTTGCCCCCGCTTTAAAGCGCACCATGCCAGCGTAGGCGATCATCGCCCCATTATCAGTGCAAAATTCCGGACGCGCGTAAAACACTTCGCCACGACGTTTTTGCATCATCTCAGCCAGTTTTGCGCGCAGCGTACGGTTCGCGCTCACGCCCCCCGCCATCACCAGACGTTTAAAACCGGTTTGATCCAGTGCGCGTTTGCACTTGATCATCAACGTATCGACCACCGCATCTTCAAACGCACGGGCGATATCAGCGCGGGTCTGGTCGTCATTTTCGTTATTGCGAATGGTATTCGCGGCAAAGGTTTTCAGGCCGGAGAAGCTGAAGTCCAGCCCCGGACGGTCGGTCATCGGACGCGGGAAGACAAAGCGTTTTTCAACGCCTTGCGAAGCCAGCTTTGACAGCATTGGGCCGCCAGGATAATCCAGCCCCAGCAGCTTGGCGGTTTTGTCGAACGCTTCTCCAGCGGCATCATCAATCGATTCGCCGAGTAATTCATACTGACCGATACCGGTGACGCTGATCAGCTGCGTGTGACCGCCGGAAACCAGCAGCGCGACGAACGGAAACGCAGGGGGATTATCTTCCAGCATTGGCGCCAGCAGATGCCCTTCCATGTGGTGCACAGGAATTGCCGGTACGCCCCAGGCGAACGCCAGCGAACGTCCTACGGTTGCGCCAACCAGCAGCGCGCCAACCAAACCAGGACCTGCGGTATACGCTACCGCATCAATCTCTTTTGCCGTCAGTCCCGCTTCTTTCAGCGCGGCCTGGATCAACGGTACGGTTTTACGTACGTGATCGCGCGAGGCCAGTTCTGGCACCACGCCACCGTAGTCAGCATGTAATTTCACCTGACTATACAATTGGTTGGCTAAAAGACCTTTTTCATCGTCGTAAATGGCGATGCCGGTTTCATCGCAGGATGTTTCAATACCCAGTACACGCATGACTTGTTTTACCTCGCTCTATTACCGCGCAGTGTAGGACCAATGCGGGTTGATGTAAAACTTTGTTCGCCCCAGGAGTTTCGCTCGTGTATACTCCTTGTCCTTATAAAAGTCCCTTTCAAAATCGCGTCGGTGCTTTACAAAGCAGCAGCAATTGCAGTAAAATTCCGCACCATTTTGAAATAAGCTGGCGTTGATGCCAGCGGCAAACCGAATTTATTAAAGGTGAGAGTTACATGCCGGTAATTAAAGTACGTGAAAACGAGCCGTTCGACGTAGCACTGCGTCGCTTCAAGCGTTCATGCGAAAAAGCAGGTGTTCTGGCGGAAGTTCGTCGTCGTGAGTTCTATGAAAAACCGACTACCGAACGTAAGCGCGCTAAAGCTTCTGCTGTGAAACGTCACGCGAAGAAACTGGCTCGCGAAAACGCACGCCGTACTCGTCTGTACTAATCCATTGAGAGCCAAAGCTCTCAATTCAGACTGAGTTGTAGTTGTAAGGCCGTGCTTCCGGAAGGAATGCGCGGCTTATTTTCGTTTATACACGTCATCATTCAAGCTGCCTCAGTGTTGGCTGCAGTCGCTCCCCCCAGTCACGTACTGCTGTACGCACCTGAGGATTCGCTTCCTTGCCGCCTTGATGCATCCTGAATGATTTTGTGTATATGAGTCATCAAAAAACAGGGGCTTATGGCTGGACGAATTCCTCGCGTTTTTATCAATGACCTGCTGGCAAGAACCGACATCGTCGATCTCATCGACGCGCGGGTAAAGCTGAAAAAGCAGGGCAAAAATTATCACGCGTGCTGTCCGTTCCATAACGAAAAAACCCCCTCTTTCACCGTAAACGGTGAAAAACAGTTTTATCACTGCTTTGGGTGTGGCGCGCATGGCAACGCCGTCGACTTTCTCATGAACTACGACAAGCTCGAGTTTGTGGAAACCGTCGAAGAACTGGCTGCAATGCACAACCTTGAAGTGCCCTATGAAGCAGGCAGTGGCCCCAGTCAGATAGAGCGCCATCAACGGCAAAGCCTTTATCAATTGATGGACGGCCTGAACACTTTTTATCAACAGTCTTTGATGCAGCCCGCCGCTACCCCTGCGCGCCAGTACCTGGAAAAGCGAGGATTAAGTAGCGACGTTATCACCCGTTTTGCTATTGGTTTTGCGCCCCCCGGCTGGGACAACGTCCTGAAACGGTTTGGTGGCAATGCTGAGAATCGCAAATCGCTGGTCGATGCGGGGATGTTGGTCACCAACGATCAGGGACGCAGTTACGATCGCTTCCGCGAACGGGTGATGTTCCCCATCCGCGACAAACGTGGTCGGGTCATTGGTTTTGGTGGACGCGTGCTGGGCGATGCCCTGCCGAAGTATCTGAACTCCCCTGAAACCGATATTTTCCATAAAGGTCGCCAGCTGTATGGCCTTTATGAAGCCCAGCAGGACAACGCCGATCCACAGCGCCTGTTAGTGGTAGAAGGCTATATGGATGTGGTAGCGCTGGCGCAATACGGCATTAACTACGCCGTGGCATCCCTTGGGACGTCAACCACCGCCGATCACATCCAGCTGTTGTTCCGTGCGACGAACAACGTAATTTGCTGTTACGACGGCGACCGTGCCGGACGCGACGCAGCATGGCGCGCGCTGGAAACCGCACTGCCCTATATGACAGACGGACGCCAGCTACGCTTTATGTTTTTACCTGACGGCGAAGACCCCGATACGCTGGTGCGTAAAGAAGGGAAAGAGGCTTTTGAAGCTCGGATGGAGCAGGCGCTGCCGCTCTCCGCGTTTTTATTTAACAGCCTGTTGCCGCAGGTGGATTTGAGTACCCCGGACGGACGCGCACAGCTCAGCACGCTGGCATTACCGCTGATTACTCAGGTACCAGGCGAAACGTTGCGCATTTACCTGCGACAGGAGTTGGGAAACAAGCTCGGCATTCTGGATGACAGCCAGCTTGAACGTTTAATGCCAAAACTGGCAGAAAATGGGGCTTCCCGCCCTGTTCCACAGCTAAAACGTACGACCATGCGTATACTTATAGGGTTGCTGGTACAGAATCCGGATTTGGCCCCGCTGGTTCCACCGTTAGGCGCACTGGATAGCAATAAGCTACCTGGACTTGGCTTATTCAGAGAACTGGTCAACACTTGTCTGGCTCAGCCAGGTCTGACCACCGGGCAACTTTTAGAACACTATCGTGGCACAAATGATGCTGCGACCCTTGAAAAACTGTCGATGTGGGACGATATAGCAGATAAAGATATCGCGGAAAAAACCTTCACCGACTCACTCAACCATATGTTTGATTCGATGCTTGAACTGCGCCAGGAAGAGTTGATAGCTCGTGAGCGCACACACGGTTTAAGTAGCGAAGAACGCCGGGAACTCTGGACACTGAACCAGGAACTGGCCAAGAAATAACAGAAAGACAAAAGTATTTAACGGCTTAACTGCCGAATATCGATCGGGAAGCCCCCGACAGCCGCACGGAGAGGCAGCGGCAAAATATAAGTATGCCCTCGTTTTGCCGTTGGCGGTTTTACCGCCCAACACCAATCAAACGAATTAAGTGTGGATACCGTCTTATGGAGCAAAACCCGCAGTCACAGCTGAAGCTTCTTGTCCAACGTGGTAAGGAGCAAGGCTATCTGACCTATGCCGAGGTCAATGACCATCTGCCGGAAGATATCGTCGATTCAGATCAAATCGAAGACATCATCCAAATGATCAATGACATGGGTATTCAGGTGATGGAAGAAGCACCTGATGCCGATGATCTGCTGCTTGCTGAAACCTCCAACAGCACCGATGAAGACGCGGAAGAAGCGGCTGCCCAGGTTCTGTCCAGCGTTGAGTCCGAAATCGGTCGTACAACTGACCCGGTCCGCATGTACATGCGTGAAATGGGTACCGTTGAACTGTTAACCCGTGAAGGCGAAATCGACATCGCTAAACGCATCGAAGACGGGATTAACCAGGTTCAATGCTCCGTTGCCGAATACCCGGAAGCTATCACCTACCTGCTTGAGCAGTACGATCGCGTAGAAGCTGAAGAAGCACGTCTTTCCGATCTGATCACTGGCTTTGTCGATCCAAACGCGGAAGAAGACATGGCGCCAACGGCGACCCACGTCGGCTCTGAACTCTCTCAGGAAGAGATGGATGACGATGAAGACGAAGATGAAGAAGAAGACGACGACAGCAGCGATGACGACAACAGCATCGACCCTGAATTAGCGCGTGAAAAATTCGGTGAACTGCGTACTCAGTACGAGATCACTCGCGACACCATCAAAGCGAAAGGCCGCAGCCATGCTGCCGCGCAGGAAGAAATTCAGAAGCTGTCTGAAGTGTTCAAACAGTTCCGCCTGGTGCCGAAGCAGTTCGACTACCTGGTAAACAGCATGCGCGTCATGATGGACCGCGTGCGTACTCAGGAACGTCTGATCATGAAGCTCTGCGTTGAGCAGTGCAAAATGCCGAAGAAAAACTTCATCACCCTGTTCACTGGCAACGAAACCAGCGAAACCTGGTTCAACGCGGCAATCGCGATGAACAAGCCGTGGTCTGAAAAACTGCACGATGTTGCAGATGACGTTCACCGCGGCCTGCAGAAACTGCAGCAGATTGAAGAAGAAACCGGCCTGACCATCGAGCAGGTTAAAGACATCAACCGTCGCATGTCCATCGGTGAAGCGAAAGCCCGCCGTGCGAAAAAAGAGATGGTTGAAGCGAACTTACGTCTGGTTATCTCTATCGCTAAAAAGTACACCAACCGTGGCCTGCAGTTCCTGGATCTGATTCAGGAAGGCAACATCGGTCTGATGAAAGCGGTTGATAAGTTTGAATACCGTCGTGGTTACAAGTTCTCCACCTATGCAACCTGGTGGATCCGTCAGGCGATCACCCGTTCGATCGCGGATCAGGCGCGTACCATCCGTATCCCGGTACATATGATTGAGACTATCAACAAGCTCAACCGTATCTCCCGTCAGATGCTGCAAGAGATGGGCCGCGAGCCGACGCCAGAAGAACTGGCTGAGCGCATGCTGATGCCGGAAGACAAGATCCGTAAAGTGCTGAAAATCGCTAAAGAGCCTATCTCCATGGAAACGCCGATCGGCGACGATGAAGATTCGCATCTGGGTGATTTCATCGAGGATACCACCCTCGAGCTGCCGCTGGACTCTGCGACCACCGAGAGCCTGCGTGCCGCAACGCACGATGTTCTGGCTGGCCTGACCGCTCGTGAAGCGAAAGTCCTGCGTATGCGTTTCGGTATCGATATGAACACCGACCATACGCTGGAAGAAGTGGGTAAACAGTTCGACGTTACCCGCGAACGTATCCGTCAGATCGAAGCGAAGGCGCTGCGTAAACTGCGCCACCCGAGCCGCTCTGAAGTACTGCGTAGCTTCCTGGACGATTAATCTCGCCGCATAAGCATAAACGCCACCGCAAGGTGGCGTTTTTCTTTATAGTCCCCGCCTGACCAGGGCGTCATTCACTTCCCGATACGCCTCCACCAGTTTATCCAGCGTGATCCGGCTTAACCCGCTGGGATTCGGCAATACCCATATTTGCGTCGCGCCAATGGTTAGCGTTTGTTTTCCCCACTGCGCCCCACGCTGGCTAAGCCCCTGCTCAAATGCCTGCTTCCCAAGGATAGCGAGTGCGGCTGGCTGATACTCTTCTATTTTCTCAATGAGCAGACGACCACCGTTACGCATCTCCTGTAGCTTCACTTCATTGGCTTGCACCGTTGGTCTGTCGACAAACTTAGTCACGCCGCAGCGAAAGTCCAACAGATGCTGTGCCTCTTCAGGTTTTAGCTGACGATCGGTAAATCCCGCCTGATGGATAACCTTCCAGAAGCGATTAGCGGGGTGTGCAAAGGGAAATCCTGTACCTGCGGAAGATAACCCCGGATTGATGCCGCAAAACACCACCCGCAGCCCTGGTGCCAGTATGTCCTTAACCATAATTACTCCGAACAATACATCAGAGGAACAAGTATAACGGACTGAAAATACATTGTTTATAAAAACAGCATCCGTACGCTTATGTCTGGATTGCAACGCGGAGTTACTTTATAATCCACCGCCACGGCCCCTTAGCTCAGTGGTTAGAGCAGGCGACTCATAATCGCTTGGTCGCTGGTTCAAGTCCAGCAGGGGCCACCAAATTTCAAGGACTTGCGAGAAATCGCAGGTCCTTAGTATTTTCCAGGCTCCCGCCAGCAAACCTGCACGTAATACGGCAACGCCCGATCCAGTGTTATCGCATTGGTATCCAGCCCGCAGATATTCTCGAGCAGCTGCGATAGAAAATGATCGGACTTAACCCCAAAAACAATATCCAATTTGTCACGATACAGTGGTTGTTTAGTTGATCTGGAGTCAATTGCCCGCAACTCCTTGATATAGCTAATAAAATTTTCTCCACCCCTGCATCAAAAACATTTTGTCGCATGATGCCCCTTACTTTGATTTTCGTCCCCCATTGGGACCCCCTTTTGATTTCTTGTTTGACTCTTGCAGTTGCCAGACCGCAAGGGGCTTTAATAACTGGACCAAAGCTGAAAGCTTTCCGGCCCCCCCAGCCTCGCTGGGGGTTTTCTATGCACAAAAAAGCCGGTCATTTGACCGGCTGCATTTCTCACATGGAATCTTTACACTTTAGAGGTTTAATGGCTTCGAGTTGCTGAATGCGGGCATCCACCTTCTTATAAGCATCACTCTTGGCCATCCCATTGCCCACTCCAAAATCCCCCAACACACCTAACACCGTTCGTCCATCAAACTGGCCGGTAGTGTCTATCTCGCGTTTAATGCTCTGCGCTTTTGCCAGTTCAACCCCTACATCCCTACAATCAAATGAATCAGCCTCTGCAGTTGTCATTGCGGGAGCCTGTGGATATTGCTTTGTAGCACATCCAGAAAGCATCAAAACACCAATAAAACAAAATGCAATTTTTTTCATGATAAAACCCTTTTCCTTATAGGTTTTTTCATGATGCACCCGGCATGTACGGAAACATACCAGCGCTCTTTTACTTTCGGAATTCGTTTAGGCAATCCCCTCGCAATTGATTCCGCCCGCTCTCAGCGTCAAGTGTGCGAACCTCACACACCAGGTCACGCGTTCTACGGCACTAAATGATTAACCCTCCTAATTAATTGGGTATTTATTGACAATTTATTTTAACTGGAATGGATAATAATCATGGGATGGGATCCGAGAAGTGCAGGCAACTACGCGAAAGCTCAACCCGAGCCAGCCCCGACAAGCAACTGCGCCGCATACGTGCGGCGGGCAATTCATACTGGCGGGATAAATGTCATAAACACACACCATGCAAAAGACTACGGTCCGATGTTGGAGGCGGCAGGGTTTAGAAAAATATCCTCAACGCAATCCCACATGGCAGGTGACGTGGTTGTGATACAGCCCTACACAGGAGGGAACGCTTCCGGGCATATGGCAATTTACGACGGACAAGACTGGTATTCAGACTTTAAACAGAGGGATTTTTGAGGTGGGCCTGGTTATCGCTCAGCAAAGCCGTCGTACCAAATGTACAGGATGAACTAATGCGCACCTTCATTGCGATTTTAATTATCTCTCTACTTTCAGCATGTAGTTCGCATCCTGAACAGGCAGAAAAACGGGTAACTGATTTTTACTCGTATTATTTAAATGTTTATGCTAATAGCACAGGGAAAATCAAACCAGATCCCGAAAAGATGAAAGATTACGTTGCTCAAGAGACATTAAATCAATTGAGCGTCATTTCATATATTTATGAGCAGGAAATCGTTGGTTCTGATTATTATACATACGCACAAGACTATGCCGCTGATTGGATACCGCGCTTAAGGGTGGGTAATGCTAAGGATTATTTTGGCGGAAAGTATGTTAACGTCTGGTTGGGTTGTGAAAACAATAAAACTTACCAAATCGGTGTATACCTGATAAAAGAGGATGGCCGCTGGAAAATATACAGAGTGAAAGATATAACCGATAATTACGAACAGTATATATTTGACACTCACGCCATTGAGAAAGCGAAGCAACACGCCGCAACCATAAATTAAATAGTGAGATTATGACGGCCGCTAAATTAATCCCAATTCGCGGCCGTCCTTAACCATCACTATGCTTTTCTTTCGTCCCCCAGCGTTTAGGCATTTCAGCCAATGCCGTCCAGCCGATACCAATAAAACTCTCTACCTCCGATAATCGTCACCCAAAAATCAGGAGGTAAAATATGACGTTAAAACCAGGTGAGAAATCCGGAAACAATGGAGGTATCTATGTGAAGGTTGGGCCACGTGGTGGGGTAAAAGATAACTTCGCCACGATAGCGGATAACAAAACCGCGCCACCAACTCAACGCCCTAAAAGCTACTGGGTGCTGGCAAAAAGAACACCTAACAGTAAACGTAAGTAAGAGCATCCGGCGCCACGACAATTGGCGCCGACTGCTCACAACACGCCCGAAGCTTTACCGCCAGGCAAGCATTGCGCAAGATGCTCCGTGAGGAAATCAATGCAGGTTTTGATACGATCAGAACTTGATGAACGCCGGGTATATACAGCCCAGATATTCGCTTCCTGATACCACTGAGGCAACACGTGTACCAGCTCACCTCGTTCAATATACTGCGCAACATCCCATTCCGACCGCAATGTAATGCCATGGCCTTTCAGTGCCCAAATAAGCACCACACTGCCACTGTTGGAAGAATGAAAACCGTTTAGTCGGCAATGTGTCTGCTGCTTACCGTCCGTTAATATCCAATTGCCAAATGCCGAGTTTTTTTCCTGAATCATCAGGCAATCATGCTGCACAAGCGCACTAACAGACTCTGGCTTGCCGTGGCGTTCGAGGTATTCAGGGGAAGCACACAGGATCCGTCGATTAGTGGCTAACTGCCGTGCGATATACAATTCGTTGATATCATCCCCAACGCGAATTTCAATATCGACCCCCTCTTCCACCAGATCCACCTCACGATCCGTTAGCGTGAGTTTTACCGTAATATCAGGATAGGCAATCATAAATGACGACAGCGCCTCTGCGACATATTTATGCCCAAAACCAAATGAGCAATTGATGGTGATATTACCAGCCAACACACCTCGTTGATTATCCAGACGACTGACAAAACCATCCATTTCACTGACGACCTGCATAGCCCCACCCAGCGCATTTTCGCCTTCCGGTGTGAGACGCATCACTCTGTTATTGCGAAAAAAAAGCCGGGCGTTGAGGCATTTTTCAAGGATAGCAATACGTTTGCTGATATAGGAGGGAGATAGCCCCAGCTCCAGCGCTGCCCGGGCAAATCCACCGTTGCGAGCAACGGTGACAAAAACGAAAAGATCTTCAACAGAAGGCCAGCCCTCAAGGGGCTGGCGATGTTTTTTTCCTACAGGCGTCGTTTTCATAGCATCAGTGCGAAGTTGCAAAGGATGACCGAGTTATAACACTGAATGTAAAAAGGACTGAAGTTTCTGGATAAAGTACTCAGGACACTCTTCCTGCGGGGAGTGTCCGCAAGGCAATGCTTCCCCCTGAACGTTTAGCGCCTTTTCTTTCCAGGTATCAACCACATCATACAGTTGCCCTACCGTTCCCAGTCCGCCCCACAGCAGCTGCAACGGGCACCGGATACGCGCCGACGTATCTGCGGCATCATCGTCCAAATCAATCGTCGCAGCAGCCCGGTAGTCCTCACAGATCGCGTGGATCATCTCAGGGTTCTGGTAACAGCGCAGGTATTCATTGAATGCTTCCTGCGAGGTCGCGCCCTCAATTTTTAGCTGACCCGAAATATGCTTACGCAGAAAAAATGCCGGATCGCGCGCAATCATCGTTTCAGGTAACGGGAAGGGTTGAATCAGGAAAAACCACCAGAAGTAACGCGTAGCAAAGGATTTATCGGTTAAGGCGTACATCGTCGCGGTTGGAGCAATGTCGATAAAAGTACAACAGGTCACACGATCCGGATAATCCAGCGCGAGCCTGTGTCCTACGCGTCCGCCACGATCGTGCCCTACGAAGGCAAAACGGGAAAAGCCGAGCGCGTCCATTAACATGACAATATCCTGCGCCATGGTGCGCTTTGAATAGGTACGATGCGCCGGATCGCTCATTGGTTTATCGCTGTCGCCATAGCCACGCAAATCCGGCAAAATGACTGTATGATTTTGCGCCAATGTCGGTGCGACTTTCCGCCATGTTGTATGATTCTGCGGATGCCCATGTAGCAGTACCAAAGGTGAACCGCTGCCTCCGATAGCCACTCTGACCGTCAGACCATTTTCCAGACGAACATCCTTGAGTGCAAACCCCGGAATAAACGGAGAAGCGCCGCATTCAATCAGTGTACTCATCACTTTCTCCCGTCATGACAGCTAACAGATGATGTTAAATAACGGCTATCCCGGACGACATTACGCAGGGTTCCAATATGTTCAATCTCAACTTCAATAACATCACCATCGTGTAAAAACAGCGGTGGAACGCGTTTTTTGCCCACTCCACCAGGCGACCCCGTGAGGATCGTGTCGCCAGGGGAAAGCAGAGTAAAGGTGCTTATATAAGCAATGAGTGAAGCGATAGGATGGATCATATTTGCCGTAGATTCGTTCTGCACCTCCCGCCCGTTTAGTCGTGTCAGTAAACGTAGCATCTGGGGATCGGGAATGTCGTCTGTGGTCACCAGACACGGACCGAATGCTCCTGTCGAAGGCCAGTTTTTTCCAGCCGTAAACCAGCTATGCTGCCAGTCCCTCACTGAACCATCCATATAGCAGCTGTATCCGGCGACATAATCTAAAGCATCCTCAGCGCTGACCTGGGAGCATGGCCGCCCAATCACTACGGCTAATTCACCTTCGTAGTCGAACTCATTGGTATTTTCAGGCTTCAGCAGCGGGCCATTATGCCCGGTCTGAGAATCCGCAAAGCGGACAAAAAGGGTTGGAGCCGGGTTGGTTTCATTAAACTCAATACGCTTATCGGCGTAATTCATTCCGACACAGATGATCTTCTGCGGATCGTCAATCACCGGCAGAAAGGCGACATCCTGGTAGTAATAATCCGCCGGCTCATCACGCCATAACGCCGCATCCGTCAGCGCGTTAGCGCATAGTAGAGATTTCAACGTGGGATATTTGTCGCCAAGCCGCTGCGAGAGATCAATTATTCCGGTTTCCTGCATAATGCCGTAGCGTTTGCCGCCGTTCACAAGATATTGAACCAGTTTCATTGCAGTCTTCTTCCTTAACCGCGCGGGGATGCAGAGCGTTTTAACCATGGCCGCCGTGAATAATGCGCAACCTCAAAATTTTCAATCTCCGGCAAGTATTGCAATGTCCAGGCTATCGCTTCTTCGCCTGCGACCAGCATCTCCCGTTTGAGTTCACTGATCACAAAGGGGATCGTTTCCTCTGCCGCCGTAATTTCGCAACGATCGAGTGAAACAGTGATAGCATTGGTATCAGCACTCGCGGCAAGCTGCGCCAGGCGCGCCAAAGCAGGTTCATCTAATGAGACCGTGAGGATCCCGTTGCGTTGGCAGTTATCATCGAAAATGCCTGCAAATGTGCTACCTATCAGCCCCCGTACTCCCAGTTGTTTTAATCCCCATACGGCGTGCTCGCGACTCGATCCACAGCCAAAATTGGGGCCAACCAGCAGGAATGTCGCGCTCTGCCAGCCCGGCATGTTCAGAATAAAATCAGGATTTGGTTGGCCGCCAGCCATAAAGCGACGATCGAAAAACACTCCTTTATCCAGCCCCTGGCGATCAATCCCTTTCAGGAACTGTTTTGGCATAATCACATCGGTGTCGATATTCGGTTCCAGCATCGGCGCAATTCGCCCGCTGATTTGCTTAAACGTATCCATCTTATTCCCCTGCCTGAAGTAATGACCGAACATCGACCAGATGCCCCGCTACCGCCGCCGCCGCAACCATCGCCGGACTCATCAAATGCGTTCTTGCTCCAGCGCCCTGTCGTCCAGGGAAATTACGGTTCGTACCTGATGCACAGCGATCGCCGGGCGACAACACATCTTCATTCATCGCAAGGCACATTGAGCAACCTGACTGTCGCCATTCAAAACCGGCAGCAATAAAGATTTTCGCCAGTCCTTCTTCTTCCGCCTGGCGTCTGACCATTGTTGAACCGGGCACAATGATCCCGCGAACATGGCTGGCAATTTTTCGCCCTTCAAGCACCTTCGCAACGGCACGCAAATCCTCAATGCGGCCATTTGTGCATGAACCAATAAAAGCGTGTGAGATACGAATATCTTTCAGCAACATGCCAGCCGTTAATCCCATGTATTGAAGGGCCTTCTCAAGCGCCAGGCGTTTAAGCGGATTGGTTTCCTGTTCCGGGAAAGGGACACGTCCGGTGATGGAACCCGTTTGATCCGGACTGATTCCCCAGGTGACTTTAGGCTCAAGATCATGGCAGTTGATCGCCACCGTCTTATCAAATACCGCATCAGCATCGCTGCTCAACTGTGACCATTCCAGCAATGCCTGCTGCCAGAGTTCACCTACAGGCATTTGCGGTTTACCGTAGATATAGTCAAAAACCTTTTTATCCGGCGCAATAATGGCACCACGCGCCCCCGCTTCTACCGCCATGTTGCAGAGCGTCATTCGTCCTTCAACGCTCAACGCGCTGATGGCCTCCCCCTCAAATTCAATGGCATATCCGGTCGCGCCATCAGCGCCAATACGTTCAAGCAATTCAAGAACAATATCTTTTGCGGAACAGGCGAAAGGTAGCTCCCCCTGAACGCTTACGCGCATGGTTTTGAGCTTGCGGTAAACCAGCGTCTGCGTGGCCAGCAGATGTTCAATTTCCGACGTCCCGATACCAAAGCCCAGCGCGCCAAATGCACCGTAGGTTGTCGTGTGACTATCCCCGGCGGCGATCACCATGCCAGGCATCACTAGCCCTTGTTCATGAGCAACCACGTGTTCAATCCCCTGACGCGGATCCAGCACATCAAATAATGTGATGCCAAAGTCAGCGGCATTTTCCCGAAAGTAATCAACCTGTAGCTGTCCTCCCGGATCGGTCATTAAGACATCCCGTTGCGACCGGGTAGGATTAACATGGTCAATATTCAATAAAAACGTGTCGGGGTGCCGAACGGTGCGACCACGTTCTCTTAACCCGCTAAATGCCTGCGGGCTGGTATATTCATTCAGTATTGAACGATCAATATAAAGTAAAACATGTCCTTCGTTATCAAGTTCACGAATGGTATGTGACTCAACTAATTTCTCATACAGCGTTTTAGCAGACATATATATTCCTGGAGCAACGAATATCCGGGTAGCCAAATATTCACAATTTAAGCTTTTAGCTATAGTGACACATTAATGAAAAAATGATGATTCCATTATGGAAAGTATAAAAACACACTTCGTGTCTATAATCAGAAACTCTCCTGAACTGACTGTGTTTTGATTTGCGGTTGTTTCTCATATTTTGCAAAAATAAACCGGCAGATAAACAATCCTATCCCCAGCATCACCAGACATGATACCGCAATAGCATTCCATCCCTGCCAGGAGAAAAGATACCCGTTTAAATACCCCATTACTGCACCGCCAGAGTAGTAGCAAAGCAGATAAAACGATGTCGCCTGTCCTTTTGCTTTTGGACTCCGTGAACTGACCCAGGCTAATACGGTGGAATGAGCAGAGAAAAATGCGACTGACAGTAAAACGATACCTGAAATGAAAACCCACAGAGAGGGGGCGATCAGCGTGAGAAATGCACCGACCATCATACAGATGATCAGCATACTGAGCGCATTCATCGACCCAATATTCAACGCGACACGGGCAGCATATGGCGCAAGAAAAAAAGTTAATGAGAAGCTGACTGGAATCAAACCTATCCAGGTGTAGCTCAGCTCATAAGGCGGTCGATGCAGGTAAAACGCCAGAAAATTAAAGATGGACGTAAAAGAGCCGAAAAGAATAAATCCAATGATAAAACATAATGATACACGGATATTCTTAAAATGTTCCAACCCGCCTTTCAACACTGCACCAAGCTGTAGTGAAGGTGTAGGAACAAACTGTCGGGATGTCGGGAGAAACAACTTCACCGCGAGTGCCATAGCAATCAGAACACCACCGAAGATAAAGAAAATCGTATCTATAGATACGTGCTCCATCATTAAAGTTGCAAACACACGACCAGACATACTCCCTAGCGAATTGCCGAAAATAAAATATCCAGTAACAATCCCTGCCAAAGCTGGAGAGACTTCTTCACTGATATAGACTGTAACGGCCGCCGTAATACCACTTACTGCAATGCCGAGCAAAGCGCGGTATACCACCAGCATCGGCCATGATGATGCGGTTGCGCACAGTAGAGTTAAAATACCGCCTGCCAGCAACGAATAAAAAATGATTGGCTTTCGCCCAAAACGGTCAGATAACGTGCCGCTAAATAACATGGCTAATGCCAGAAACCCCACCTCAGCAGACAAAATCATTCCTACCTGATTCAATGGGATATTATAAACTTCACTTAACTTTGGTAATAAAGCCTGGATTGAATATAAAGACGCCAACTCTGCCAACCCCGCCAAAGGTAATATCATTAAAATAGGCAAGTACTTACCTATTGTCTCTTCAATATTATTTTTCATACACAATGTTCCGTAAAAGATCCTGATTGCCATCTGTCTGTTTGCCAACAAACATCCGCGTATACAATATTTATCTTTTACGTTTACAGAATTGACTGCGTTCACATTTTATTTTTCTTAATAGAGACAAAATGGAATCAAGTGTTTTATGAAATGTAGATCATCTAAGAATGACGCGGTAATGGCAACGTAGTAAGTTATGAACTATATATTTATTCAATAAATATATAGACATTAATTTGACGAAAAGAAATGAATCGGCAGTCCAAAACTGTCACTGGCAACCCCATCTGGACGCCGCCATCCAGAGATGGAAACGTCCGTTAGAGTTTGATTCGATAGTCAGCTCACACTAGCTCTTTGAGCTGCTCCTGCATATAGGTTGAAAAATACTCTGGGTTCTTGATAAGGATGCGGTTACCGGAGGCGACTTTTTCTGCCCATCCGGCCACTTTTTTCGTGAACTCGGGATTCCATCCCTCTTGCTCACCCCGTGCCATCACAACTTCCGGACTCGCTGGCACACCTAAGTCATGCAAATACTTTAAGATTCCCTTAGCGGTGCTTTCATCCATTGAATGGGGTACTGACGCCGAAGTGTTCATACCACCAATAAAATCCAATGCTTTCTCAATTGCTGTTGGCATGCTCTTATCCTTAAAATTAACCACGTGAGAGACACGTTTATACTATGTACCCAACTCCGCCGGGATATCAAAGAGAACATCGCCTTTATTTGACTTACCCCGCAGCTAAACGCTTGCGCGGCTGTTTTCTGCGCTATTTTTTGGCTTCTCCGGCTAAAACCAGCCCGGTTGCCACCGCATTACGCGGCCCTTCGGTTCCTCGAATATTGCCCTGCCCGGCGACAACGCCGTAATGCGCCAGCGCGTCGGTGATCATCTGCGGGATTTCGAAATCCAGCGAAGAACCGCCCACCAGCACCACAAACGTCATATCGCGAATAGAGCCGCCGGGTGACACCTGGCGTAACGCGCGCAGGCAGTTGGTCACAAAAACCTTCTCTTTGGCCTGTCGGCGCACCAGACGGATTTTTTCCAGCGAGGTCTGGTTATCTACCGGGATCAGCTCACCGTCTTTCAGATACACCACTTTGGCAAACACCGACGGGCTGAGCGGTTCGCGGAAAAACTCTACCGCGCCATTCTCATGGCGAATGCTAAACAGGCTCTCCACTTTTGCCAGCGGGTATTTTTTAATTTCCTCCGCCAGAAAGGCATCGCTTAAGCCCAGCTCAGTTTGAATCAACAGGCTGACCATATTCCCCGCGCCGGCCAGATGTACCGCTTTCACTACGCCGTCGCTATTGATGACGGCGGCATCGGTAGATCCTGCGCCTAAGTCGAGGATCGCCAGTGGTGCGGCGCATCCGGGCGTTGTTAACGCACCCGCTACAGCCATATTGGCCTCCACGCCGCCAACCTCAACCAGAGTGTTTAACCGGGCGCTCAGCTCACTGGCGATGGCCTGCATCTGTAAACGATCGGCTTTCACCATCGCCGCAATACCCACAGCGTTCTCCATTGAACACTCTCCGGCGATGCCGCCCTGCACCTTGCGCGGAATAAATGTATCGACCGCCAACAGATCCTGAATATGCACCGTGTTCATGTCATGACCGGTCAGCGAGGCCATCACCTTTCGCACCCGCTCCAGCATGCCGCCTGCGTGCGTACCAGCTTCACCACGAATATCATGCACGGGCGCGCAGGCGCTCATCGCCTGCATAATGGCCTGCGCGCCTTGCGCTACGTCGGCTTCACCACCGCGCTTTTCACCACGGATAAAGATCTTACCCGCCGGGATCACTCTTGATCGCACATCGCCCTGCGGGGTTTTCAGCACCACGGCGGAACGGTTACCAATCAGCGCTCTGGCGATGGGGACGATAGTTTGCGTTTCCTCAGGGGTCAGGGCAAAGAAGGTGGCAATGCCGTAAGGATTCGACAGCACCCGCACTACCTGTCCCGGGGCCGCCACTTCCACCGCCGCCAGCACGCCTTCCGGCACCTTCTCCAGCAGAGTGACTTCATCAACCACCGGTATTGGCCGATTCAGGCGATTATTCACCAGCACGCCATCATCCTTTTTCAGGATGGCCGCCACTACGTTGATGCCGCGATCCAGCGCTTCATTGATAAACCAAACCGCCTCAAGAAAATCCATCTCCTCGTCCACCAACGGGATCCAGCCCTGAGCAAATCGATCCTCGCTCAACGCTGCCAGCTTCTCTACGGCGATGGTGGTTCCCATACCCACACCAACGCCGCCGGGCGTTTGCGGGTTATGGCCAATCATCGTTGATTCGGTAATGATGGTTTCAGTGATGGTTTCCATCGCCACATCGCCAATCACCGGTGCGGCCTCGTTGATGCAGATTTTCGCCACGTCCTGCAGCGACCACGGCGTTTTAACCAGTGCCTGCTGCAGGGAGGCCACCACCCCGGCGATATTATCCCGCGTGCCTTTCATACCAGTCGTGGCGACAATCCCGCTGGCGATAAACCGGCCATCCTGCGCCAACGCCACTTCGGTGGTGGCGTTGCCGATATCAATCCCTGCAATTAACGGCATGCTGCCTCCGTCACTGGCTACCTTTACGCAGCTTATTTCTCTGCTGGTATACCTCTGCCGATTCGCGGACAAACCCGGCGTTCACCGTGGCATGCCAGGTGTGTTCCAGCTCATCGGCAATGGCCTGCAACTCGGCGAACGAAGAACGAAACGGTCGCAGCGCGTTGTAGATCTCCAGAATGCGGGCATCCGGGATCGCAATCAGCTCTGCCGCACGACGAAAATTGCGCGCCACGGCATGACGCTGCATCTGTTCGGCAATCTGCGCCTGGTACTCCAGCGTTTGCTGAGAAATACGTACATCCTGCGGTCCTACGCGGCCCGCCAGCACATTCTCAAGAGTAATGTCGGTTAGCGGCTTACCTGTAGGCGTCTGGATTTTCTCCGGGCAGCGAGTGGCTAATGGGTAATCCTGCGCGGTCATGATGTTGTCGTTCATGGTCATTCCCTTACCAGTGCAATATGCAACGTGACGGGCGCAGCATCCTGCACCACGTGTTTGGTTTCTTTGATATGAAACAGCGCGGCCTTGGCCATAAATTTAGGGCGCACCATCTGGTCATTGACCACTGGCACCGGAGAAGGCGACTCTTTGCGTGCATATCGCGCGGCGTTTTTACCAATCTGACGATAGGTTTCCAGCGTCAGCAGCGGAGCCTGAGAAAACAGTTCCAGGTTACTTAGCGGCAGCAGATCGCGCTGATGAATCACCGTAGTTCCTTTCGACTGGATACCAATCCCGATGCCTGAGCCGCTGAGATTTGCCGCATCCCATGCCATAAAAGAAACATCCGAGGTGCGCAGGATCCTCACGACCCGCGCATGTAACCCCTCTTCTTCGATGCCAGCAACCAGCTCTTTCAAAATCGCGTTGTGCGGCATATCTATCAAGGTTTTATGCTGATGCTTATCAAAGGCCGGGCCGACGCCAATCACCACCTCATCCACGCGTTCATCCGCGTTAGCCGACTCGCCTTCGCTCACCTGTAAGGTGAAAACCGGCTTACGTTCAGTTGTGCATTCCACAGTGTTCCGCCTTATTCGATCGAGCTGGGCTGAACCACGCCCGCAATATTTTTAATTTCCGCCCAGCGTTCGGCACTGATGCGATAGCCGGTACCAGGTCCCTGATAATCATTGATGTCGTTGACGGCGCTGACGACGTCGAACTGGCGATCCAGAATGGCCGACGTTTGCAGGTAATCCCCGGTGACGCGCTGCCTCAGCATGTTGAGGATATTGCTGGCGATATCTTCGAAGCCGCTGCAACTCAACGCGCCGACGATATCCAGCCCGGTGATATTGCGCTTCATCATCTCTTCCACGGCGGCTAAATCCTCCACCACATTGCGCGCAGGCATATCTTTGCTGCCGTGAGCATAAGTAGCGGCTTCGACTTCTTCATCGCTAATCAGCGGCAGACCCAGTTCGCGGAACACCGCCTGAATGGCGCGTGCGGCCTTATTGCGAATAGCGATGGTTTCTTCTTCAGTCACCGGACGCAGACCGCCGTCAACCATCAAATCACGTTGCAGAATGTTGTAATCATCGAAGTCTTCAGCGTCGAAGTTCGATCCGGCAAACATGTTGTCGTAGTTGGGTACCGCGCTGTAACCGGAGAAAATAAAGTCGGTACCCGGCAGCATCTGCATCAAGGTGCGGGCAGTACGGCGAATATCGGAGTGGGAAAAGGTCTGGTCATTGGCGGAGGCCACTTCAAGGTCGAGCATTGAGGCAATCAGGTTTTCCGCCAGCACCGCGCGGATCCCCGAAGGCACAGCGCCGGTCATGCCGATACAGCTGACCGCGCCGTTTTGCAGCCCCTGTACGCCCGCGCCTTTAGTGATAAAAATGCAGCGAGACTCCAGATAAAGCATCGATTTACTTTCGGAATAGCCCATCAGCGCTTCCGAGCCGGTGCCGGAGGTGTAGCGCATCTTCAGGCCACGCGACGCATAAGCCGAGGCGAGAAACGCTTTGGACCACGGCGTGTCATCGCCATCGGTAAACACCGATTCTGTGCCATACACCGACACCGTTTCGGCGTAACTGGTTAGCCCACGCATGCCCAGCTCCAGCTCCGTAGCCTCTTCAACGGAACATTGCGTCAGCACACCAGGACGACCGCACTGGGAACCCACCAGCAGCGCCAGGGCGTTAAACGGCGCGTAGCGGGCGATCCCGACCGTCGTTTCCTGCTCGGAAAAGCCGCGGATCCCCGCTTCAGCGGCATCGGCGGCAATCTGTACCGGATTATCTTTCAGGTTGGTTACGTGGCACTGGTTGGAGGGCGTGCGTCTGGCGCGCATTTTTTGCAGCGCCATCATCATCTCCACCACGTTCATTTGCGCCATCACTTCCACCGCTTTCGCCGGGGTGATGGCGGTGGTAATGGCAATAATCTCTTCCCGACTGACGTGGATATCCACCAGCATTCTGGCGATCTCCAGCGCGTCGAGCTGCATGGCGCGCTCAGCCTCGGCCACGTTGATCGCGTAGTCGGCAATGAAACGGTCGATCATGTCGAACTCGGCGCGGCTCTTACCGTCCAGCTCAACAATACGACCATTTTCCACCTTCACCGACGACGCTGGATCGTAGGGGCTTTCCATGGCGATCAGCCCCTCTTCAGGCCATTCGCCAATCAGCCCATCCTGATTTACAGGCCGCTTCGCAAGCACTTCGAATCGTTTTGATCTTCTCATGATTTATGGACTCAAAAGGTAAAAAATAGGGACGCCGGGCCATATTGCCGGGGACACAACACCCGGCATTCGCCTTTCATCAGCAATGGGCGAACTCTAAATGAGCAGAACAATAAAAAAATAAAATTAATTTCGTTCCAATTTGGCACCTAATAAAAACGCATCGTTTCATATTGAAACGCAATTCAGGAATATCCATCGTGAATTGTGACGAGGTTAAATGATCATTATCAATAAACGCAAAAGCGGGAAGGTGAATTTAATATCTTTGAAATTTTCGACCTATTGACTTAATAACGTGCGGCGAGAAAATAAGGTAAAGACAATGATAAAAATAGCTGTTGCGCGATTTGTTTCGTGACCTCAGCCCTACAATATTTTCAGGAGAGACTGTGAATAAGAGCCAACAAATTGCCACCATTACGCTGGCGGCTGCAAAAAAAATGGCGCTGGCCGTTGAGGCTAAAGCGCTTGAGATCAACGTTCCGGTGGTCTTTTCCGTGGTGGATCACGGCGGGAATACGCTGCTAATGCAACGCATGGACGATGCGTTTGTCACCAGCTGTGATATCTCTCTTAATAAAGCGTATACCGCCTGCTGCCTGCGCCAGGGTACCCATGAAATTACCGACGCGGTACAACCTGGTGCTTCGCTATATGGTTTGCAGCTTACCAACCAACAGCGCATTGTTATTTTCGGCGGCGGCTTACCTGTCATATTAAACGGTAAATTAATTGGTGCCGTTGGCGTTAGCGGCGGCACCGTCGAACAAGACAAATTATTAGCAGAAACTGCACTAAATTGTTTCTCTGAATTATAATTTAAATCTAAGAAGGTATATTATGAGCTATCGTATGTTTGATTACCTGGTGCCAAATGTGAACTTCTTTGGCCCCAATGCTATTTCCGTTGTCGGCGAACGCTGCAAACTGTTAGGCGGTAAAAAAGCGCTGCTGGTTACTGATAAAGGTCTGCGGGCCATTAAAGACGGTGCAGTAGATAAAACCCTCGCCCATCTGCGTGAGGCCGGTATTGATGTGGTGGTTTTTGACGGTGTTGAGCCCAACCCTAAAGACACCAACGTGCGCGACGGTCTGGAAGTCTTTCGCAAAGAGCATTGCGATATCATCGTTACTGTTGGCGGCGGTAGCCCGCATGACTGCGGTAAAGGCATCGGCATCGCGGCGACCCACGAAGGCGATCTCTACAGCTATGCCGGGATTGAAACCCTGACCAACCCGCTGCCGCCTATCGTTGCCGTGAATACCACTGCCGGTACCGCCAGCGAAGTCACCCGCCACTGCGTGCTGACCAATACCAAAACTAAAGTGAAATTTGTGATTGTCAGCTGGCGCAACCTGCCGTCGGTCTCCATTAACGATCCGCTGCTGATGCTCGGCAAACCCGCCCCGCTGACCGCCGCAACCGGGATGGACGCCCTGACCCACGCCGTGGAAGCCTATATTTCCAAAGATGCCAACCCGGTCACCGACGCCGCCGCTATTCAGGCTATTCGCCTGATCGCACGCAACTTGCGTCAGGCCGTAGCGCTGGGCAGCAATCTGAAAGCTCGCGAAAACATGGCCTACGCTTCTCTGCTGGCGGGTATGGCCTTCAACAATGCCAACCTCGGCTACGTTCACGCAATGGCGCATCAGCTTGGCGGTCTGTACGACATGCCACACGGCGTGGCAAATGCCGTACTGCTCCCGCACGTGGCGCGCTATAACCTGATCGCTAACCCGGAAAAATTTGCCGATATCGCAGAATTTATGGGCGAAAACACTGACGGACTTTCCACCATGGATGCCGCCGAACTGGCCATTCACGCCATTGCCCGTCTCTCCGCTGACATCGGCATTCCGCAGCATCTGCGCGATCTGGGCGTCAAAGAAGCCGATTTCCCGTACATGGCGGAAATGGCGCTGAAGGACGGCAACGCCTTCTCTAACCCGCGCAAAGGGAACGAGAAAGAAATTGCCGAGATCTTCCGTCAGGCATTCTGATAGTACAGGGGGCGCAATGTCACTTTCATCACCGGGCGTACATCTGTTTTATCACTCACGCTGGCAGGATACCCGCGTGCTTGATGAGCTGTGCTGGGGACTGGAAGAGCAAGGCGTCCCTTGCCGGGCAATCTGTTGCGACGAGCATGACTGCGCGCTGGCATTGAGCAAACTTGCGGCCAAAAGCTCAACGCTACGTGTCGGTCTCGGTCTTAACGCCACGGGTGATATTGTGTTAACACACGCTCAGTTGCCCGAGGATCGGGCGCTGATCCGTGGGCATACCCACGCCGGAGCAGCCCAGCTCCGCACGCTAGGCGCCAATGCCGGTCAACTGGTTAAAGTACTTCCCTTCAGCGAGATAAAATAAATGTACCGCATCTATACCCGAACCGGCGATAAAGGCACGACCGCGCTGTTTGGCGGCAGCCGTATCGACAAAGACGACATCCGCGTTGAGTCCTATGGCACGGTGGATGAACTGATTTCTCAGCTTGGCGTCTGCTATGCCAGCACGCGTCAGGCCGGGCTACGCCAGGATCTGCACGCCATACAGAAGATGCTGTTTGTACTGGGTGCGGAACTCGCCAGCGATGAGAAAGGACTCGCTCGCTTACAACAGCGTATTGGCGAAGAGGATATTCAGGCGCTGGAGCAGCTTATTGATCGCAATATGGCGCAAAGCGGCCCGCTCAAAGAGTTTGTTATTCCGGGGAAAAATCTGCCATCGGCACAGCTACACGTTGCGCGAACTCTGACGCGTCGACTGGAGCGGATCCTCATCGCGATGAGCAGAACGCTAACGTTACGCGATGAACCCAGGCGTTATATCAACCGACTGTCAGACGCGCTGTTCTCGATGGCGAGAATTGAAGAAACTAGTCCAGATGCTTGCGCTTAAACTGGCTGGCATCAATGTCGTACTGCTTCATCTTACGCCACAGGGTGGTGCGACCAATATTCAACAGTTGCGACATCTCCTGTACGCGCCCGCTGGTGACGCGAGCAGCATGGATAATCGCCTCTTTTTCGATAGCGGTAAAGGTCAGGCTGGCTGGCAGCAGTGAAGACGCCGTCTCCAGACCAGGACGTTCGGCAAACAGATAATCCGGTAGGTTGCTCAGCCGAATATGGCCGTTATCACTGCTGATGGCGATGTTTTCGATAATGCTGTTCAGCTCAAAGTCATTGCCCGGCCATGAATAGGCTACCAGTTGCGCCAGCGCGTCGTCGTCGATCTTCAGGCTGGATGAAAAGCGTTTTTTCAGGCTATTCAGCCGTGTATAAATCAGCGAGGGAATACTACTGCGCCGCGCCCGCAGCGGTGGGATCACTATCTCAAAAGAGTGCAGCGCGTAATACAGCTGACGGCTAAAGCGGTTTTGCTCCACCAGATTGGCGAGATCAACCGTGGTGGTGGCAATCACTTTGACATCCACCGGAATCAGCCGACGGGCATCCAGGCGGGTTAATACCCCCTGCTTGATCACCTGTAACAACGCGGATTGCAGCTCCGGCGCCAGATATTCAATTTTTTCCAGAAACAGCGTGCCGCCGTTCGCCAGTTCAAGACGGCTCAACCGGCCATTTTCATCGTCGGTAGGCGCACTGCCCATAAAATCCTGCCCCAGCACGCTGTTGGCATACAGCTGACAGTTCACGGCGATATACGGCCCGCTAGCGCGCTCACTTTCATTGTGAATGGCCTGACTCAGCAGCTCCTTACCAACACCCTCTTCCCCGCACAGCAGGATCGGGAAACTCCCCCTCGCCGCCTGGCGTCCAAAATGGATCAAGCGGCGGGTTTCCGGATCGTCAGTCGACATCTGCTCAAAAGTGTGGCTCACTTTGCCGAGCTGACTGGTCATCAGTTGGCGCATTTGCTCCACCGGATGCAGCAGCAGGATAAAGCTGTTGCCCTGCTCCTCAACAATCGGTTTCAGGGTGATGACGGCATCAACAAACTGATGCTGGCTTTCAAAGGTAACTTCGACGTGATTCAGACCGCGGACATGTTTGATCGCCCGGCGCAGCAGCATGGGGAGATTGAGCAGATCGTGAATGTTTTTCCCCTGACTGGCCTGCGCATCGAGATGCAAAAGCAGCGCCGCACGCGCATTGATAAACTGCAATACGCCCTGTTCGTTCCAGGCCATCACACCATCATCCATACTCTCCAGCAGCCCGTACATCTGGTTCAGATGGCGGTTGGATTCAGCCAGCAGGCTGTCGGTCAGCAAGGAGTTGCCGACTTCTCTGGCAATCGCCAGCGTCAGGGATAAATCAGAAACGCACTCATGTTCCACCAGACAGCACAGCGAGATGGAGCCGAACAGTCGACCATGGTTATCGAAGACCGGCGTCGAGCAGAACGACCACGGATGCAGCGCCTGCTTAAAATGCTGATCGCCAGAGGTTTTTGTCGGCTGGCCCGGCATCGTCGCCAGCGACAGGGCACAACTGCCAATGATGCTTTCTGCACAGTAGCTGCCGTCACGAAACCCAAGCTCCGCCAACTGTTCCACCGTCTGCGGATCGCCGCAACGGCTGAGAATACAGGCTGATTCATCCAGAATCAGCAGCGCGCACGGGCGGCCATCCATAAACTCCCAGGCATCTTCCAGCGCAGCCTGAGCAATCGTCAGCAACGCCGTCTTGCGACGACAAATCGACTCAAAGGTCAGCCCCTGCGCCTGATGCGGCGCCTGCCAGGTTTCCCGCTGCATAAACTTGCTGCAACGATGCCATGACTGGGCAATGACTGAAGAGACTTCCTTCCCGATGCTATGCGTGTGCGCCGTCATATCCCTTTCCGCTGTTTAACCATAGACAACCCCTCCGGCAGAGACTGTCAGAGGGGGAGAAGATGCCGGATAAAACCTACCGACGACTGATTAACGCGCCAGCCACTGCTGTCCCAGCAGATCTGCCGTCAAAATAGCGGCATGTACGCTTTCAGGCGTTACCGGGAACGGCATATTGTGGATGGTTTCACCTTCTGCACAGGTCGCTTTCGCCACCGCCATGATCTTGCCGTCAACGTCTTCTTTCACGCCCATTTCCGCTAACGTTACCGGCAGGCCTACTTTCTGGCAGAAATTCAGCACGGTTTCGATCTCTTCCATTGGGCTGTTTTGCAGCACCAGTTGCGCCAGCGTACCAAAGGCGACTTTTTCACCGTGGTACAAATGGTGGCACTCTTCCAGAATCGTAAAGCCGTTGTGGATCGCATGCGCCCCAGCCAGACCGCTGCTTTCAAAGCCGATGCCGCTGAGGTAAGTGTTGGCTTCAACAATACGTTCCAGCGCATCGGTCACCACGCCAGCCTGCGCGGCAAAGCGTGCCTTCTCGCCTTCCGCCAGCAGGGTATCATAGCACAGGCGCGCCAGGCTCAGCGCCGCCACGGTGGACTGTCCGCCCGCCATGCTGGTCGCTCTGGCGTCATAACAGGCTTTCGCTTCAAACCAGGTTGAGAGCGCATCGCCCATCCCGGCCACCAGTAGACGTACCGGCGCTTTGGCAATGATCGCAGTGTCCATCACCACCATATCCGGGTTTTTCGGGTAGATCAGATACTCTTCAAACTCACCGGCTTCGGTATAGATAACGGACAGCGCACTGGTTGGCGCATCGGTAGACGCGATAGTCGGGATCACCACCACCGGCAACTTCTGGTAGTAGCCAATCGCTTTGGCGGTATCCAGCGTTTTCCCACCGCCAATCCCAACCACACCGCGGCAACCGTGCTGTTTCAGAATGGCAATAAGGCGATTAATTTCAACATGGCTACATTCACCGTTAAAGCGTTCCGCATGGCAGCTAATGTCGTGACTGTGCAGGCCGTTGAGTACTTTCTCTCCCGCCAGCTTCATCACGAAGTCATCCGCAATCACGAAAAAGCTGTCCGCCAGATTTTTAGCGTATTGACCAAACAAGGTGGAAGCGTCAGGACCCTGGAGATATTTGGCTGGAGATTGAATAACTTTTAGCATTCCTTTCATCCTCAAATAAGTACATGTTTTTACATGGTGAGCCCTGGCGTTAACCTGTTTGGCCTGATGCTGACGGCGAAAACGGGAGATACCGGAGCGATGCAATAACTGTATGGCGAGGCGTGCACAAAAAAATCTTTCGTCTTTTTGTTCTGATATGAAACAGATAAAAACGACACATGTTCCATATTGGAACGCTTATCCATAAAAAATATAAGGTTTGCGATCCCGATCCGTTCATTTACCGCCAAATCTCCGGCACAGACGAATCTCACTTTCTCTTTTACCCACTTACTTGCCAAAAAAACGGCAAAAAAAAGCTGACAGTGCCGTGTCAGCTGCATTCAACGCGAGAGAAAAAAGTCGAGCAAGCTCGCATTGTGGTCGTTCCTCGTTCTTTTAAGTTTCATTTCGGAACAAAAAACAACAACAACGTTCCGTAATGAAACTCATTTTAACGTTGTTTTTTTCCGCGCTGACTTCGCCAGAATCTCTCTATCGCCTCCGCACCATGACTATGCTTCCGGGGGTTTGTCTTACACTCAACCTCAAGGAGCCGTTATGTCTCAATTCTTTTTTAATCAACGTACCCATCTTGTGAGCGACGTCATCGACGGTACGATTATCGCCAGCCCGTGGAATAACCTGGCGCGTCTGGAAAGCGATCCGGCCATTCGCATCGTGGTCCGTCGTGACCTCAACAAAAATAATGTGGCGGTCATTTCCGGCGGTGGTTCAGGGCACGAACCCGCGCACGTTGGGTTTATCGGTAAAGGAATGCTAACCGCTGCGGTCTGTGGCGACGTGTTCGCCTCCCCGAGCGTGGATGCGGTACTGACCGCCATTCAGGCGGTGACCGGTGAGGCGGGCTGTTTATTGATCGTGAAAAATTACACCGGTGACCGTCTTAATTTCGGTCTTGCCGCCGAAAAAGCCCGTCGCCTTGGTTACAACGTTGAAATGCTGATTGTTGGCGACGACATCTCCCTGCCGGATAACAAACACCCGCGCGGCATTGCGGGAACCATCCTGGTGCATAAAATCGCAGGCTATTTTGCCGAACGCGGCTACAACCTCGCCACCGTCCTGCGTGAAGCGCAGTACGCGGCTAATAACACCTTCAGCCTGGGCGTTGCGCTTTCAAGCTGTCATCTGCCGCAAGAAACCGACGCCGCCCCACGTCATCATCCGGGCCACGCGGAACTGGGCATGGGCATTCACGGCGAACCAGGTGCCTCGGTTATCGACACCCAGAACAGTGCGCAGGTGGTGAGCCTGATGGTGGATAAACTGCTGGCTGCCCTGCCTGAAACCGGCCGTCTGGCGGTGATGATTAACAATCTTGGCGGCGTTTCTGTTGCCGAAATGGCCATCATTACCCGCGAACTGGCCAGCAGCCCGCTGCACCCACGTATCGACTGGCTGATTGGCCCGGCCTCGCTGGTCACCGCGCTGGATATGAAAGGCTTTTCACTGACGGCCATTGTGCTGGAAGAAAGCATCGAAAAAGCGCTACTCACCGAGGTGGAAACCAGTAACTGGCCGACGCCGGTCCCACCGCGTGAAATCAGCTGTGTACCGTCATCTCAGCGTAGCGCACGCGTGGAATTCCAGCCTTCGGCGAATGCTCTGGTGGCCGGGATTGTGGAACTTGTCACCACAACCCTTTCCGACCTGGAGACCCATCTTAATGCGCTGGATGCCAAAGTCGGCGATGGCGATACCGGTTCAACCTTTGCCGCCGGCGCTCGGGAAATTGCCGGTCTGTTGCATCGTCAGCAGTTGCCGCTGGATAATCTTGCCACGCTGTTCGCGCTGATTGGTGAACGTCTGACCGTGGTGATGGGTGGTTCCAGCGGTGTGCTGATGTCTATTTTCTTTACCGCTGCGGGGCAAAAACTGGAACAGGGAGCAAACGTTGCCGAAGCCCTGAATACGGGACTGGCGCAGATGAAGTTTTACGGCGGCGCAGACGAAGGCGATCGCACCATGATTGATGCACTGCAACCGGCCCTGACTTCGCTGCTCGCACAACCTCAAGATTTGCAGGCCGCATTCGACGCCGCGCAAGCGGGAGCCGAACGAACCTGTTTATCGAGCAAAGCCAATGCCGGTCGCGCATCGTATCTCAGCAGCGAAAGCCTGCTCGGAAATATGGACCCCGGCGCGCACGCCGTCGCGATGGTGTTTAAAGCGCTGGCAGAGAGTGAATTGGGCTAAGCCATAAGTGCCTGATGCGTTGCGCTTATCAGGCCTACGAGTGCAAACCTTTGTAAGCCGGATAAGGCGCTTGCGCCGCCATCCGGCGAAGATATGCCTGATGCGTTGCGCTTATCAGGCCTGCGAGTGCAAACCTGTGCAGGCCGGATAAGGCGCTTGCGCCGCCATCCGGCAGAACGTTAACGATAAACGCGGATCCCGCCCTCTACGCCGCGGCTAAATAATACCTGCCAAAGCTCAATATCTCTGGCGCGGAAAGCACCGGCGCAGGCGCATAAATAGTAATTAAACATTCTTCTGAAGGTGGCGGAATAACGTGATGACAACTCCGGCCAGGCCTGATTAAAGCGCTCATGCCAGGCCATCAGTGTTTTATCATAATCGCTACCGAAGTTATGCCAGTCCTCCATCACAAACCGTGATTCGCTGGCCTCGGCAATGTGGGAAATTGCCGGTAAGCAACCGTTCGGGAAAATGTATTTATTGATCCACGGATCGACGCTCATCCCTTTTTTATTGCTACCAATAGTATGCAGCAGGAACAGTCCGTCCGGTTTTAAACAACGGTCGGCGATGCTGAAATAGGTGTCGTAGTTTTTCGGCCCGACATGTTCAAACATCCCCACGGACACAATGCGATCGTAGTGTTTATCAAGATCGCGATAATCCTGCAGCAGAATGTTAACGTCCAGACCTTCACAGCGCTGCTGCGCCATTTTCTGCTGCTCTTTGGAAATGGTAACGCCTTCTACCGCCACGCCATAATGACGCGCCGCATATTCCGCCAGCCCGCCCCAGCCACAACCGATATCGAGTAAACGCATACCCGGTTTAAGCTGCAGCTTCTCGCAGATCATTTTTAATTTGGCATTTTGCGCATCGTCTAATGTGGTCGCGTCTTTCCAGTAACCGCAGGAATATTGCATATGCGGATCAAGCATCAGCGCAAAGAGATCGTTACCAATATCATAATGTTCTTTACCGACGATCCATGCCCGGCTCCGCGACTGCAAATTAAACAGGCGTGCGCTGGCAATACGTAAAATATCTTTCAGATTTCCCGGCATTTGCTGGTCGAGTTTTGCTCTCAGGATTTTGCAGAACAGAATATCGAGCCGTTCGCAGTCCCACCAGCCTTCCATATAGCTTTCGCCAAGCCCTAACGAGCCTTGTTGCAATACCCGTTTAAAGAAACCAGTATGATGAAGTTGAATGTCCCAGGCACGCGAGCCATTAATTCTGATATCCGCTTGCGAAAGCAGCTCTTTTCCCATTCGGGTCCAGTTATCATTTGTTTCATTGACGATGACAGCATCTGAACAAAGCGAGTTCATGGTATTTACCAAAAGTGGACTAAAAATTATTACGCAAGATTATTATGGAAAAAAGAGTGTATGTATTATGATCCGCGGACAAGATCTATCGAGCAGCGGACACACCATCGGGAACATTGACGATTCATTTATGGAAACTCTCGCGCAAAAACAGTGGAACTCCTTCCCGGATAACTCCATGACCGAACTGCCGCAGGACGTATTCTTTCGCTCTTATGTCCTGGAAGCCAACCACCATGTACCGCAACATTCACACTCATTTATGCAGTTTCATTTCGCCCGCAAAGGCAGCATGCGCATTGATGTTGCCGGTAAGTGCTGGATAATCCCGGCGCATTATGGCATCTGGATCCCCAATAATACGGAGCATGCGGTTTGGGCATTAGATGATGTGTATTTAGAAAATCTGGATATTAAACCGGGCTTTCTTGAAGAGAGCATCAATGAATGTAAAGTAGTGGCTATCAGTGATTTCGCCAGAGAGTTTATTCATTACGCCACGAATTCAATTTCAGGCCATTATGATAGTCAGTCAAAAGAGGGCAAGCTGGTTAGTGTGCTGGTCGATATTATTCTGCAACTCCCGGAAGTCGCTTTTGTATTACCCTGGCCGCAGGATCGCGAATTAACCAAAGTATGCCGAACAATACAAGAATCCCCTGCACTGGAGCATTCGGTTGAATACTGGGCGCAGCATCTGGGTATGTCTGCTCGTACCTTTTCACGCCATTTCAAAAAAGAAACCGGATTGCCTTTCAGCGTCTGGAAGCAAAAAATGCGAATACTTGAATCAGTATTAATGCTGAAGAAAAATAAAAGCGTAACCGCCGTGGCGCTCGACGTAGGGTATTCAAGCACCGCGGCATTTAGCTACGCATTCCGCCAGGCGTTTGGCGTTCCGCCGTCTAATTACTGATTAACGACGTTGATGCCAGTAAGCCGCTGCGCGAACCCGTTGCTGATCGAACGCCTCGGTTTCAAAGCGAGCACTCAGGTTTTTCACCACCTTTCCTTCACCGGTGATCCAGATGTAATAATCGTCTGCGGGCACCGATAGCCGCGATAAGTGTTCATCCACCGCATGCTCGTCATGACCGATAAACCACTGAATGGTAAATCCGTCGAGATGGTCTAAATAGTCCTGGTACGCTGCATCCTGCACGCTAACCAGCGCCGTGACGTACGGACGTACCACTAAACGACTGAGCGACTCCAGGCGTCGGCGCAACGCGGGCATTCCCGATTCATCACACACATAAACCTGATACGCATATTCCTCTGGCACCACCAAAGAACCGCGCGGCCCGCCGATTGTCAGCTTGTCACCCCCGCGGGCATTCATCGCCCATGTACTTGCCACGCCACCGTCATGAATATAAAAATCCAGCGCCAGCTCATGGCGCGCTTCGTCATACAACGGCGTGTAGTCACGGGATAACGGGCGTACGCCGTCAGCCCAGACAATGCCTTCATCGGTGACGACAGGCGGTACAAAGTGGCTGCCCGGTTCAGGGAAAAAGACCTTGGTATGATCGTCAAAGCCGCGTGAGCTAAAACCGTCCAGAGCGTCACCGCCCAGTACAATGCGCTGAAAGCCCGCGCTAATGCGTTCTACGCTCAGGACGGTAAGTTCCCGAAAGCGAAGTTCATTGCGAACGCGCTGCGGGTAGCGTGAGGTGTTTGTTGTCATTTTTTCGCCTTCGTGAAAATAATAAGATATATCTAAACTCATTTTCAAATGATAATGATTGCTAATCAAAAAGATTGCAAGCACTTTTTGATATAGTTGAGTTATGAATACCCCGCTATCACATTCACATAAAAACACTTAATAATCATTATATTAAACAAAAATAATTTTATAGACTTGCAAGCTGATAATTTTTAGATATAAATTAGATATATCTAAACAACATCAGGAGACGATGATGCAAAACCATCATGAAGGTTGCTGCAAGCACACAGAGCACCAACACGAAGGCTGCTGCAAGGGTGAAGGACATCACCACGAAGGCCGCCACAACGAACACCATGCAGGTTGCTGCAAAGGTGAAGAACATCACCATGAAGAAGGCTGTAACAAAGATCATCACCACGAGCACGGCTGCGGGCATCGTCGCGGCGGCGGTCGTCGTCAGCGGTTCTTCGGCCACGGCGAATTACGCCTGGTGATTCTGGATATCTTGACCCGCGACGCCAGCCACGGCTATGAGCTGATTAAAGCGATTGAAACTCTGACTCAGGGTAATTACACCCCAAGCCCGGGCGTTATCTACCCAACGCTGGATTTCTTGCAGGATCAGGCACTGATCACCGTCAGCGACGAGGAAGGTGGGCGTAAACAGATTGCGATCACAACCCAGGGCCAGCAGTGGCTGGATGAAAACCGTGAGCATCTGGAACATATCCACGAACGTATTAAAGCCCGCTGCGTGGGTTTTGAATTACGCAAAAATCCACAGATGAAACGCGCGCTGGAAAACTTCAAAGCCGTGCTGGATCTACGCGTCAATCATGGTGATACCAGCGATGCGCAGATCAAAAAAATCATCGGTATTATCGATCGCGCTGCGCTGGATATTACTCAGTTGGATTAATCTGCACAGCAGGCGGAACCCGTATGCCCGACGTTCCGCCTGTATTTTTAGTATTAATGCAGCACCGTAACCGCATCTTCCAGACGACCCGCGCGATGTTTCACCATCGCGGAAATCTGCGCACTCTCTTCAACCAGTTCGGCGTTTTTCTGCGTAATGTTGCTCAGCTCATTCACCGCGCGGGTCAGGCTGGAAAGACCATCCGATTGTTCCAGCGTGGAGTGGCTGATTTGGGCGATCAGCTGAGTGACGTTTTGCACCTGCGCCACAATATCGTCCATCGTGCGTCCTGCGGCGTGAACCTGGTTGGATCCGGACTGCACCTTGTCAGCGCTGGCATCAATCAGCTTGCGGATATCATTGGCCGCACTGGCGCTGCGGCTGGCAAGATGACGCACTTCTCCCGCCACCACGGCGAACCCTTTCCCCTGCTCACCCGCCCGCGCGGCTTCAACAGCGGCGTTCAAAGCCAGAATGTTAGTCTGGAAGGCAATATCGTTAATCAGCGTCGTAATGGTGCCGATCCGCTGGGTGCTGTTGGCGATATCGTCCATGGTTTTGATGACGGTATCCATCGCCTCACCGCCGTGCGTTGCCGCGCTGCTGGCGGCAATAGAGAGCTTATCAGCCGCGGCGGCGGTCTCTGAGTTTTGTTTCACCGATGCCGCCATCTGATTCATGGTGGTCACCGTTTCCTGCACGTTCTCTACGGTCTGCTGCGTATGCTTGTTTAAATCATCGCTGCCTTTCGCCAGCGTTTCGCTGTCGCTGCGCACGCAACTCACCTGGCTGGAAACATCATGGATGAGCCAACGGCACATTAGTCCCAACTGGCCCACTGCTCGCAGCATCAGGCCCAGCTCATCGCTACGGTTAAGATGCGACACGCTGTTCCGTTCACCGGTCGCCACTTTCAGCGCCTGACGGGTGACATTCTCAATAGGACGCACAATCTGCCATTCGAAAATAGCCGTTCCAAAAAGCATCACCAATGCACTCATCAACAGTAACGGCCATTCGGCGCCCATTTGCTGCAATGCGACCGCTAGCAGGACAAACATGAAGGCCATCACGCTGCGCACCCGCCAGCGAATCGGCATCGCCGGAAGTTTACCCAGCCAGCCTTTGCGTACCACCAGTCCTTTATGGATACGCCGGTTGCAACGTCCTTCGTTCAGCGCTTTATATAAAGGCTCTACCGCCGCAATTTCCTCGTCAGTTGCCCGGGTACGAATCGACATATACCCGGTCACGCGTCCTTCCCGCACCATCGGCACCGCATTGGCCCTCACCCAGTAGTGATCGCCATTCTTACGCCGGTTTTTCACAATCCCGCTCCATGGCTCGCCCTGCTTCAGGGTGTACCACATATCCGCAAACGCCGCTTTTGGCATGTCCGGATGACGAACCTGATTGTGCGGCTTATCGAGCAATTCATTCAGCTGATAGCCACTGACCTGGACAAAAGTATCGTTCGCATGGGTGATATAGCTTTGCAAATCGGTGGTAGACATGAGGGTGATATCATCATCCAGCGGTGTATTTTGCTGGCTAACGTAGGGATGAGAAGACATGATTGCGTCCTGTGCAGGTTATCTGGTTGTTAACTCTTTCGGCTTATGTTATTTCGGCGATAATTTTTTTATCTTTAGTTGTTAAATTTGATTTAGATCGCAATTTGCGATTAAACCTCAAAATCTGTACGCATTCTAATCCATTGATTTAAAATACTTTCACCAAGTAACTATTCAACGTCACTTCTACCAGCGCACTGTCACAGTGCAAATATTGCCCATTTTTAGCGCAAATTCGCGTTTATTCGATCTGTTTTCAGGCTTCTGACCTGGGCAAAATGCCAGCAAATGTTAAAGATCGGCATTAAATGTTGCGCAAATGAGATGTTTCCTGGTGTTTATCCCGATTTTTGCTAAGCGCGCCGGAATGGCGCAATCCCTGCAATACTTAAATCAGTATCATGTGATACGCGAGCTCCGGGAGCATATTTTGAACAGGTTACCTTCCAGCGCATCGGCCCTGGCCTGCAGCGCACACGCACTGAATCTCATCGAAAAGCGCACGCTTGATCATGAGGAAATGAAATCGTTAAACCGAGAGGTGATTGAGTACTTCAAGGAGCATGTCAATCCGGGGTTCTTAGAGTATCGAAAATCTGTAACTGCAGGCGGGGATTACGGAGCCGTAGAGTGGCAAGCGGGAAGCCTGAATACGCTTGTCGACACCCAAGGGCAAGAGTTCGTCGATTGCCTGGGTGGTTTTGGAATTTTCAACGTGGGGCACCGTAATCCAGTCGTGGTTTCCGCCGTACAGAATCAACTCGCGAAACAACCTCTGCACAGCCAGGAGTTACTTGACCCTCTGCGGGCCATGCTGGCAAAAACTCTCGCCGCACTGGCGCCCGGTAAACTGAAATACAGTTTTTTCTGTAACAGCGGGACCGAGTCGGTTGAAGCCGCCCTGAAGCTGGCGAAAGCGTATCAATCGCCGCGTGGTAAATTTACGTTTATTGCCACCAGCGGCGCATTCCACGGTAAATCACTGGGCGCGCTGTCTGCCACGGCTAAATCTACCTTCCGTAAACCCTTTATGCCGCTGCTGCCGGGCTTCCGTCATGTGCCGTTTGGCGATATTAACGCGATGCGCACCATGCTCAGCGAGTGTAAAAAGACCGGTGACGATGTCGCAGCCGTGATCCTCGAACCCATCCAGGGTGAAGGCGGGGTGATCTTGCCTCCACAAGGCTATTTGACCGCCGTTCGTAAACTTTGCGATGAGTTTGGCGCGCTGATGATCCTTGACGAAGTGCAGACCGGCATGGGTCGTACCGGCAAAATGTTCGCCTGCGAACACGAAAACGTGCAACCCGATATTATGTGTCTGGCCAAAGCGTTGGGCGGCGGTGTGATGCCAATTGGCGCGACCATTGCCACCGAAGAGGTGTTCTCCGTCCTGTTCGACAATCCTTTCCTGCATACCACCACTTTTGGCGGCAACCCGCTCGCTTGTGCGGCGGCGCTGGCCACCATTAACGTCCTGCTGGAGCAAAATTTACCGGCTCAGGCGGAGCAGAAAGGCGATATGTTGCTGGATGGTTTCCGTCAGCTTGCGCGGGAATACCCGGACCTGGTACATGATGTTCGCGGTAAGGGCATGCTGATGGCGATTGAGTTTGTCGATAATGAAATCGGCTACAACTTTGCCAGTGAGATGTTCCGCCAGCGGGTGCTGGTTGCTGGCACGCTGAACAATGCAAAGACGATCCGCATCGAACCGCCGTTGACGTTAACGATTGAGCAATGCGATCTGGTATTGCGAGCAACACGCAAAGCCCTGGCTGCATTACGGGTGAGCGTGGAGCAGGTGTAACAACCTTACCCGGCCTATAAAAGACACTCTTTTGTAGGCCGGGTAAGGCGCAGCCGCCATCCGGCAATTAGCCTAACTTAAACAATCCGCACCCCCGCAGGCATAAGGCGTTCTGGCGTCAACAGCACGCTTTCTCTGCCATCGTCCGTTTCCGCACACAGCAGCATGCACTCTGATGTCTCACCGCGCATTTTGGCCTTTTGCAGATTACACAGCACCACCACCGTTTTGCCCATCAACTCCTCTTCACTGTAGTAAGGCACCAGGCTGGTCACGGTTTGCAGCGTACGCTCTCCCACATCTACCTGTACGATATACAGCTTATCGGCATTGTCATGGCGCTTTACCTGTGCGATTTTTCCAACACGTATTTCCATTCGGGCAAAATCAGCAAATGCGACGGTATCCATTGTTTTCTCCTTTGGTAAAATTTTACTAAATACTAGCAAAATATTTTCCGGGCATTGTTCTCAAAAGCAGGAAAATGACGTACTCATCACACTCTGAAAGACCAGTTTTACCCCGAGCATGTCAATTAAACATGCTTTTTTTACTGAAAACAGATGAATAGATAAGCACTTCATTTACAATGCGCAGGTAACTCAGGGAAAAGGCAAACATGGCAACACTTAAAGACATCGCAATCGAAGCTGGCGTGTCCCTGGCGACAGTGTCCCGGGTTTTAAACGATGACCCCACGCTGAATGTAAAAGAAGAGACTAAGCATCGCATTCTGGAGATCGCGGAAAAGCTGGAGTATAAAACCAGCAGCGCCCGCAAGAACCAGACCAGCGCGCTCGGCCCCCAGCATATTCTGGCGCTCTACAGCTATCAGCAGGATTTGGAAATCAACGATCCTTACTACCTCGCGATCCGCCATGGGATTGAAACCCAGTGTGAGAAGCTAGGAATCGAACTGACCAACTGCTATGAACACAGCGGGCTGCCGGAGACCAAACACATTACCGGCATCCTTATTGTCGGCAAGCCTTCTCCCGCTCTGCGCGAGGCGGCAACAGCGCTTACCGACAACATCTGCTTTATCGATTTCCATGAATCCGGCAGCGGATATGACGCCGTCGATATCGATCTGGCCCGCATCAGTAAAGAGAGCATCGACTTCTTCATTGCCCAGGGCGTCACCCGCATTGGCTTCATCGGAGGCGAAGACCAGCCGGGCAAGGCCGATATCCGCGAAGCCGCGTTTGTCGAATACGGTCGTCTGCAGCAGGTCGTTTCTGAAAAGGACATCTATCGCGGCGGTTTCTCCAGTTCATCAGGCTATGAACTGGCTAAAGAAATGCTGGCAAAACCCGACTATCCCAGCGCCCTGTTTGTGGCTTCAGACTCGATAGCTATTGGCGTTTTGCGCGCCATCCACGAGCGTGGTCTGAACATTCCGCAGGATATTTCGCTGATTAGCGTTAATGATATCCCAACGGCGCGTTTCACCTTTCCTCCGCTTTCCACCGTTCGCATCCATTCAGAAATGATGGGCAGTCAGGGCGTCAACCTGCTGTTTGAGAAAGCCCGCGACGGGCGTGCGCTTCCCCTACTGGTTTTTGTTCCCAGCAAGCTGAAACTGCGCGGCACCACCCGCTAAAACTCTCTGTTAACCCGCCCGGTTTCTTCTGATGCCGGGCGCGCATTGTCATGCATTATTTTCCGTGTCCGAATTAATTTCGTGATCCAGTTAAAGTAAATCACCTCGCCCGCTATATTTTAGTAAAACTTTTACTAAAATCACCATCAATTACACTTACTCACCATTACAATGAATGGTTCCGATTTTTCTCCACCGGGAGGCCTTATGAATCGCTGGGAAAACATTCAGCTCACCCACGAAAATCGACTGGCGCCACGCGCATACTTTTTCTCTTACGACTCCGTTGCGCAGGCTCGCTCGTTTGCCCGCGAAACCAGCAGCCTCTTTCAGCTGCTAAGCGGTCAGTGGAATTTTCAGTTCTTTGAGCATCCACTGCAGGTGCCGGAAGACTTTACGTCGCAGTTTATGAGCGACTGGGGCAGCATCACCGTCCCCGGCATGTGGCAGATGGAAGGACACGGTAAGCTGCAGTATACCGACGAAGGTTTTCCTTTCCCGATTGATGTCCCCTACGTTCCGACCAATAACCCCACCGGGGCCTATCAGCGCATTTTCACCCTCAGCGAAGGCTGGCAGGGCAAACAGACGCTGATTAAGTTTGATGGCGTAGAAACCTACTTCGAAGTTTACGTGAATGGTCAGTACGTTGGCTTCAGTAAAGGCAGCCGCCTGACGGCCGAATTTGATATCAGCGCAATGGTGCGCACTGGTGACAACCTGCTGTGCGTTCGCGTAATGCAATGGGCTGATTCCACCTACGTTGAAGACCAGGACATGTGGTGGTCGGCGGGAATTTTCCGCGACGTCTATCTGGTCGGCAAACAGGCGACCCACATTCAGGATTTTACCGTTCGCACCGAGTTCGATGATGACTATCGCGACGCCACCCTCTCCTGCGACATTGCGCTGGAAAACCTGGCCGCAACGCCAGCGATAGCGTCGCTCGAATACACCCTGTTTGACGGTGAGAAGGCGCTGCATAGCGGTGTGATTAACACCCTGAAGGTGGATAAACAAACGCAGACCGCTTTTCATTTCAAGGTTAGCGCGCCGCAGCAGTGGTCGGCGGAATCGCCGTATCTCTACCATCTGGTGATGACGTTAAAAGATGCCAGCGGCAATATTCTTGAAGTCGTGCCACAGCGCGTTGGGTTTCGCGATATCAAAGTTCGCGACGGTCTGTTTTACATCAATAACCGCTACGTGATGCTGCATGGCGTTAACCGCCACGATAACGATCATCTTAAGGGCCGCGCGGTCGGTATGGATCGCGTTGAAAAAGATCTGCTGTTAATGAAGCAGCACAACATTAACTCCGTGCGTACCGCCCATTACCCGAACGATCCGCGCTTCTATGAATTGTGCGATATCTATGGCCTGTTCGTGATGGCCGAAACCGACGTTGAATCTCACGGCTTCGCCAATATCGGCGATATCAGCCGGATCACCGACGATCCGCTGTGGGAAAATGTCTACGTTGAGCGCATCGTGCGCCACGTCCATGCGCAGAAAAACCACCCGTCGATCATCATCTGGTCGCTCGGCAATGAATCCGGATACGGCTGTAACATTCGTGCCATGTATCACGTTGCGAAAGCGCTGGATGACACGCGTCTGATCCATTACGAAGAAGATCGTGACGCCGAAGTGGTGGATATCATCTCCACTATGTACACCCGCGTGCCGCTGATGAATGAGTTTGGTGAATATCCGCATCCTAAGCCGCGCATCATCTGTGAATATGCTCACGCCATGGGCAACGGTCCCGGCGGGCTAACGGAATATCAGAACGTCTTCTATCAGCATGATTGCATTCAGGGACACTATGTCTGGGAGTGGTGCGATCACGGGATTCAGGCCAAAGATGACGACGGCAACGTCTGGTACAACTATGGCGGCGACTACGGCGACTATCCGAACAACTACAACTTCTGCCTTGATGGCCTGATTTATTCCGATCAAACCCCAGGACCGGGACTGAAAGAGTACAAGCAGGTGATTGCGCCAGTGAAAGTGCACGCACAGGATCTGGCCCGCGGCGAACTACGGGTAGAGAACAAACTGTGGTTCACCACCCTTGACGATTACACCTTGCATATTGAGGTTCGCGCCGAAGGAGATACGCTCTCAGCTCAACAGATAAAACTGCGCGACGTTCCTCCCAACAGCGACGCGCTGCTGCAATGCGTACTGCCGGAGCTGGATGCGCGCGAAGCATTCCTCAACGTTATCGTGACGAAAGATTCCCGTACGTTATACAGCGAAGCCGGGCATCACATCGCGACGTATCAGTTCCCACTGAAGGCCAGAACGGCGACTGCCGTACCGTTTAGCCTGCAAAATTCCACCGCTCTGACGCTGGAAGACAGCCGCCAGAGCTGCACCGTTCGTGGTTATAACTTCCATCTGACCTTCTCAAAGCTGACCGGTAAACCGATCGCCTGGAACGTCAATGGCGAAGAGCTGATTACCCGCGAGCCGAAGATTAATTTCTTCAAACCGACCATTGATAACCACAAGCAAGAGTTTGAAGGCCTCTGGCAGCCGAATCATTTACAGATTATGCAGGAGCATCTGCGCGAGTTTACCCTTGAGCAAACCGATGATGCGCTGCTGATAACCAGCCAGACCATTATCGCCCCGCCGGTATTCGATTTCGGCATGCGTTGCACCTATCGCTGGCGCATTGCCGCGGACGGTCAGCTGAATGTGGAACTTTCTGGCCAGCCTTACGGCGAGTACCGGGACATCATTCCGTGCATCGGCTTCACGATGGGCATCAACGGCGATTTGGGCCAGGTGGCGTATTACGGACGTGGTCCCGGTGAAAACTATGCCGATAGCCAGCGGGCTAACATCATCGACATCTGGCGCAGCAGCGTGGATGAGATGTTCGAAAACTATCCGTTCCCGCAAAACAACGGCAATCGTCAGGACGTGCGCTGGGCAACGCTAACCAACCGCCACGGCAACGGTCTGCTGGTGGTTCCGCAGCGCCCTGTCAACCTGAGCGCCTGGCGTTATACGCCAGAAAATATCTTTGCCGCACAGCACTGCAACGCGCTGCAACGTAGCGATGACATCACCCTGAATGTGGATCACCAGTTGTTGGGCTTAGGTTCCAATTCGTGGGGGAGTGAGGTGCTCGATTCCTGGCGCGTCTGGTTTACGTCATTCAGCTACGGCTTCACGTTGTTGCCGGTTTCCGGCAGCGAATCTGGCGCCCAAACCACCGCCAACCGCGCCTTTGGCACTGGGTTCTTTTCCACGAATATGCACAGCGAGAATACAAAATGAGGATCATCGACAACTTAGAGCAGTTCCAGCAACGCTATGCTTCGGGTCGGAAATGGCAACGCTGCGTTGAGGCTATTGAAAATATTGACAATATTCAGCCTGGCGTCGCCCACTCGATCGGTGATTCCCTGAGCTACCGCGTGGAAACAGATTCCGCGACCGATGCGCTGTTTACGGGTCACCGTCGTTATTTTGAGATCCATTACTACCTGCAAGGACAGCAAAAAATAGAGTATGCCGCCAAAGAGGATCTCCAGGTGGTTGAATATTATCGCGATGAAACCGATCGCGAATATCTGAAAGGTTGTGGAAAAACCGTCGAAGTGCACGAAGGACAAATGGTTATTTGTGACAACCACGAAGCCTATCGTTTTATTTGTAATAACGCAGTGAAAAAAGTCGTACTCAAAGTCACCATCGAAGATGGTTATTTTCATAATAAATAAAAACACAGGCGGCGCCGACGTTGCGCCGCCAGTACCCTATAATAATCAGGAATCGGAGATGTGCTATGTCTGATACCAAACGTAATACCATCGGCAAGTTCGGCTTACTTTCACTCACCTTTGCCGCGGTTTATAGTTTTAATAACGTAATCAACAATAATATTGAGCTTGGTCTGGCATCCGCTCCGATGTTTTTCCTCGCGACGATTTTCTACTTTATTCCGTTCTGTTTAATCATCGCCGAATTTGTTTCGCTGAATAAAAACTCCGAAGCCGGTGTCTACGCATGGGTAAAAAGTTCGCTGGGCGGGCGTTGGGCATTTATTACCGCCTACACCTACTGGTTCGTTAACCTGTTCTTTTTTACCTCGCTTTTGCCCCGCGTTATTGCCTACGCCTCATATGCTTTTTTAGGCTACGAATACATTCTGACGCCGTTCGCGACCACCGTGTTAAGTATGGTGCTGTTTGCCTTCTCCACCTGGGTTTCGACCAATGGCGCAAAAATGCTAGGGCCGATTACCTCGGTCACCTCCACGTTGATGCTGCTGCTGACGCTGTCCTACATTTTACTGGCAGGTACAGCGCTGGTCGGCGGCGTACAGCCTGCTGACCCTATCACCGTAGACGCAATGATCCCGAATTTTAACTGGGCATTCCTCGGTATCACCACCTGGATCTTTATGGCGGCAGGCGGCGCGGAGTCGGTGGCGGTGTACGTCAACGACGTCAAGGGCGGCTCCAAATCGTTCGTGAAGGTCATTATCATTGCCGGGATTTTTATCGGTGTGCTCTATTCCATTTCCTCGGTGCTGATCAACGTCTTCGTCAGCAGCAAAGAGCTGAAGTTTACCGGCGGATCGGTGCAGGTATTCCACGGTCTGGCGGCATATTTTGGTCTGCCGGAGCTGGTCGTTAACCGCTTCGTCGGCCTGGTCTCCTTTACCGCGATGTTCGGCTCCCTGCTGATGTGGACCGCAACGCCGGTGAAGATCTTCTTCTCTGAAATTCCGGCGGGTATTTTCGGTAAAAAAACCGTCGAACTGAATGAAAACGGCGTCCCGGCCCGTGCAGCATGGATCCAGTTCCTGATCGTTATCCCGCTGATGATTATCCCGACGCTCGGCTCCAATACCGTGCAGGATTTAATGAACACCATCATCAACATGACCGCCGCCGCCTCGATGCTGCCGCCGCTATTTATTATGCTGGCTTACCTGAATCTGCGTGCAAAACTGGACCACTTACCGCGCGACTTCCGAATGGGTTCGCAAAAAACCGGCATTGTTGTGGTGTCGATGCTGATTGTTCTTTTCACCATCGGATTTATCGCCTCTACCTTCCCGACCGGCGGTAACATCATAACCATTATTTTCTATAACGTCGGTGGGATTGTTATTTTCCTCGGTTTTGCCTGGTGGAAATACAGTAAATACATCAAAGGGCTAACCAAAGAAGAAAAAGCTATTGAGGCAGCTCCTGCTTCAGATATCAATTAATGACTAAAACAAAATAACAATAAAAAATATTCGCCAAGGCTATAACGATAAAAATTATATTTTATTTGCTTAGGATCGAAGCATGAAAAACATTAGCCATTGTTGCAGGGCAATTATTGCCCTGCCCTTTTTCTGCGTCTCCTCTCTGGGTGCAGAAGAAGTTCGCCCTGCAGAACACGACGACACGAACACGCCAGAAATATCTTCCCCCTCATTTCGCTTTTATGGCGAATTGGGTATGGGGGGATATATGGATTTAGAGGGACAAGACAAACATAAATACAGTGATGGTACCTATATAGAAGGTGGCCTGGAAATAAAACACGGCTCGTGGTTTGGTCTGATCTACGGCGAGGGCTGGACCGTGCAGGCCGACCATCAGGGCAATGCCTGGGTTCCTGACCA
>NZ_MVFZ01000024.1:0-75516 GCF_002042945.1 Citrobacter sp. A316 | reverse complement strand
CCTATGTTGCGCCGGAACGTGACCGCAGGCAGGGGGCGCACTGCTGCGCAGATACGCCCCGCATTCAGTCAGCCACCGCCGCCGCGCCAGCGTTCTGCTGCTGAGCCGTTCCCGCCGTCCGGTGCGGTGCTGGCGCGTAGTCCTGATGTTGTCCCGGAGCGTGACCGCAGGCAGGGGGCGCACTGCTGCGCAGATACGCCCCGCATTCAGTCAGCCACCGCCGCCGCGCCAGCGTTCTGCTGCTGAGCCGTTCCCGCCGTCCGGTGCGGTGCTGGCACATCGCCCCGATGTTGCGCCGGAACGTGACCACAGGCAGGGGGCGCACTGCTGCGCAGATACGCCCTGATCGTCAGATCTCAGCGGTAGTTGATGAGGTGAATACCCATTCCCGGTCATAGTGCTCGACCTGAATATTGATCCCGAGGGTAGTCAGTTGGCCAGAAGCGAAATTCAGACAGGAGAAAAACAAGGTAGGTTGGGTTCGATGGTAGAGTCAGGCCAAGAAAAAGCGTCACACCCCACGCATTATACAATGCTCTGCCGAAAGCCTTGCTGCGCCTAGCTTTCGGGGTATACCACGCCATGTGCAAAATGGTATACCACACCTGCTTTTTCACACTCAGAACCCAGAACTGGAAAGGGTTGAGCGTGGCATACCACCGAAAAAAACGCCGGTATACCAATTGACAATCATTTCTCGTTACAGGCCGCATTAGCCGTGGCTTTATGGATGTATACCCTTTTTTGTGATACAAATTTGTATCATGGCTTATCATCAAAAGAGGGTTTTCTTCATGTCGGACTTAAAGAGGGCGAAACAAACACAGTTTCGCTTATCAAATTCACTAGACCATGCACTGGAAAAAGAAGCCGACCGGCGCGGTGTATCGAAAAACGAGTTGGCAAAGAAATATGTAATTGCAGCGTTAACTGATGCAGGCACATCAACTTTTAAAAGTGATACACATATCCGTCATTCAGCTTCAGCGAATTACATCCTGATATATCTTTCCGTGTTCTTCATCATGCAGCAAAACCCGTCATTGTCTGAAGAACAGGCAACCCAAATTGCTAATGAATTTATCTTTTCGAAAGCTACATCCCGAGTACAAGCGCTGCTTCAGCAGTTAGGTATTGAGGAGTAATTATGGTGGATAAGAAGCAGGACAGTAGCACCGTTCAGGAGCTAAACCGTGGCGGTCAGGTTTTGATGCACTTTATTCGAATGCTGCATCAAACACTGACGCGTTACTTTAAAATTGTTTTTATTGTTTTCACCTTATCAACGGGATTGATGACTTATCGTTTTAGTGACAGCACTGACTGGTATATGGGCCTGAAATATTTCTATTCATCCATCTTTGTGGATCATCTTGGGATGGAGAATGGAAAAACATCTTTGCTACTACCTGATGGCCGCACAGTGAATGTCACTGACTCCCAAATTGTACATTCTCCGGCCATGCAGATTCATGCCGCCACGCTTTACAGTAACCTATTAAAAAGCCTGTTACTTTCAACCCTTATAGCGCTGGTTGCTGCGTGGTATCTGTTCCGCTTTGTTCTGGGTAAGGGCAAGGAGGAAAGTAAGGACGAACATTTACGTGGCACAGAAATTGTGGCTTTGGAAGACCTGAAAACCGCCGCACAAGACCGCATAAATGAAGATGGGCGACCATCAAGAATTAGTATTGCTGGAATCCCGCTGATTCGTTTTCAGGAGAACTCTGGCATAGCCTTAATAGGTTCGCCTGGTACTGGGAAATCAACTACAGCAAGGGATATATTGCGACAAATAAGGGCACAGGGTCAGAAAGCATTTTTGTATGATATATCCGGTGAATTTACTAAGCGGTTTTATCGTCCTGGCAAAGATGTCATTTTGAATGTTTTTGACACCCGATCACATTCATGGGATTTCTGGGCTGAGGGTAAGAACCCTGCCATGTATGACCGCCTTGCTAAAGCTGCAATCCCCGATCATAACTCAGGCGGTGATCCATTCTGGACGGAAGCACCACGACTATTGTTCTCAGCTTTGCTCGAACAACTGGGGCGGCGTTTTCAAACCCCACAGGTAGAACACCTGATGAACATCATTCTTCGCATGTCAAACGACAAGATCGCGAAAGTAGTCGCCACTACTGATGCCCGTAATATTATGAATCTGGAGCTGGATAAACTGGCGGGTTCAGTTCGCGCAGTTATTACTGCATATACTCGAAACTTTAAACACCTTGCCTTGCCGAAAGGCCCGCGATTCTCCTTCCGTGATTGGGCGCAGGATGAGGATTCTGATGCGTGGGTTTTTATTACTGTTCGCGATGATATGAAAGACACGCTTAAGCCCATGATGACTATGATGATAGAGTCAGCAATGTCAGCTATTTTGACGCTTGAGCCATCTGAGCAACGGCTGATTGGTGCGTCGATTGATGAGGCAGGTACTCTTCATGAGATACCGACAATTGCTGATTTTATTGCAACCGGTCGAAAATTTGGGGCTATACCTATTCTTGGTTTTCAGTCAAACGCTCAAATGGATTCAACTTACGGAGAGAAAAAGGCTCAGGCGCTGATGGATTCTGTGGGGTCATTAGCAGCCTTTCGCATCAATGGCAGTAAGGGGGCGGCATGGCTGGCAGACCAGTTAGGTGATCAGGAAATCCAAAGGACTTCTGAGAATACTAGCTTTGGTGCAAACGATGTGCGTGATGCCACAACAATAAACAGGGAGAATAAAGAGCAAAATATTGTGCTTAAAAGTCAGATTACATCCCTGCCTGACAATACCTGTTACCTGCGTTTAGGCCGTGGATTGCCAGTTGCAAAAATCAAATTCCCCTTCGACAATATGAAAACGTTACATCCTGGCATTCTTGAAACTCCAGCCCTTAATGATGAGAGTTTCATGTCGCTCTATAGCCAGGAAAATGAAATTACCCCAGAAGAAGTTTTAGAAAAGATTCAGAGAGACATGGACAATGTTGAACTTCAGTCTCAACGCCCAAGAGGGAACGTAAAACCAGATCCTGATAGCGGTAAATCCAAAGTACAAATCTTGGATGATGTTATCAGTACGATAACGGGTGACTCACCAGTAAAAAATAAACCCGTTCAGGATGAACATTCCAGTTTGAATATTGATGATGTTTCTCAGATGAATGTCACCGCATCATCTCAGGAAATCCCTGATGCCCACGGTACTGATAACCCTATTGAGCCGGTATTATTAACTGAGAAGCCTGTTAACCCAGTAGCGCTGGCAATGCAGGCAGTCAATCCGAAAAAATCCTCCAGTGATGAAACTGATGACTCTTCAGATTTTGAACAGATGAATGCTGATGATCAATATTATCAACAGATAATGTCAGATTATAATACCCAGTTTGAATCAGATATTAAAAATCCTGGTGAGGATAAACCGAATTCTGCGGGAGTTAAGAATGTTGAAAAATCCATTAATCAGCTTGATATCAATGGAGGTTATTAATGCTTAGCGTCGCAAAGGTTGAAAATACAAAAAAGGCAGGAGTGTATTATAACTCACCGGATAAATATTACGATAAAGATTCCGGTGAAAATGGTTCTTCGTGGGGAGGGAAGGGGGCCGAATTGTTGGATTTAAACGGTAATGTGTCTCCTGAAGATTTTTTGCGCTTACTTGAAGGCCGTATTAATGCTGAAACACAATTAGGAAAGTTAGGCGCAGGCGGCGTAATAGAACATGTGCCAGCGTGGGACTTTACATTATCTGCACCTAAAAGCGTATCTGTGTTGGCTCTTGTTGGCGGGGATAAGCGTCTTATTGCTGCACATATAGAATCCTGTAAGGAAGCAATGGCCTTTGTTGAAAGGGAATATGCTTTTACCCGAGTTTCTAATAATGGTAATACAGAGTATTCAAAAGTCGATAATTTGCTCTATGCCAGTTACGTTCATACAGAGTCACGCAAACATGACCCACAGCTTCATTCGCATAATGTTGTGATGAATGCTGTCATGGATTCAACTGGTCAATGGCGTAGCCTTGAAACAAAAAAAATGTTTGAAGCTCAACTAGCTATCGGCATGGCTTATCGTTCAATCTTTGCTAAGAAAGCAGTTCGTTTAGGCTATGACATTGAAATGCGCGATGAAAAAGATGCGGATATTAAGAATGGTTTCTGGGATATCAAGGGGGTTCCTGAAATTCTGATGGACGCTTTTTCGAAACGTCGCGCACAGGTACTTGAAAACGCAAATCAATACGGTTTATTTGATGCTAAATCGATGGAGAAAGCCGCGCTATTTAGCCGTGATACCAAAACTGAAGTTCCTTATGAAGATTTGAAGGAAATATGGGATTCCACCGTTGCGGAGCATGGTGTCAACCTGAGCGAGGTTATTGAGCGCTCCATAGAGCGTCAGAAACCCACAGGGGAGAAATCGCTGCCTGAGTCTATGTCTGAGGGAAAAAATGGGCCACAACAGCATACAGGGGCTTTAGAACTATCATCGGTTACTGTTCCTCGCTCTACACTGGAAGATGAATTGGCTAGACCCGATGATCTTTTATCGCCCTCTAATGATACAAATTTATATCACTCTGATATTGAGCAGGCGCAACAGCCGCATGCCACTGGCATCGACTCACTTGATAATAAAACAGCAGCAGCTACAGAAAAAATGGTTCGCCAGTATCTGGATGCTTATGACTTTAACGACCAGGAGGTGCGTGATCTGGTTCGGGATGTTCGACTTGCTTACCGTGTCAAAGCAGCCGATGAAGCAGTTTTCGGACATAAAGAGGTAACACTCGAAGCTATGCGACTTACGTTGGGACGGGCCAATTTAACCGATATTGAACAGGTTCTTCGAGCCATGATTAATACCGGTGAATTATTACCTCGCCATTCCCGTATTGGCGATGGACAAATGGCGTTTACCACACCTGCCGCATTTGAAAAAGAACGGTCGATGGTCTTTTCAATGTTGAGTGGAAAGCAGACCCGGCCAGCACTTGGTGATAGCGAGGGTATTTCAGCCTGGATAAATCAATTTGAGGCAGAAAAGTCGTTGCAGTTTGGTGCTCCCTTTTCTTTCTCTATGGATCAGCGGCAGGCGATAGTTGATGCGGCCAATAGCCAGGATCTTGTTTCAGCTATTCAGGGGTATGCAGGAACAGGTAAAACTACACTACTCCAATGTTTAATTGGCTATGGAGAATCGAAAGGCTTCAAGTTCATTGGCTTAGCACCAACCGGTTCTGCAACAGAAACGCTTTCTCAGGAAACAGGGATTACGGCCAGCACTGTAGATTCTTTCTTGTTCAGACGTATGAAAGGAACAGTAAGCAGTCGTGAGGTATGGCTCGTTGATGAGGCCAGCCTGGTTGGTGCAAATAATATGTATGCTCTGGTTAAGGAGGCAGAGCGAAGTGGTGCAAAAATGTTACTTCTGGGGGATGAGAAGCAGATGGAGTCAGTTGACTGGGGTAGACCGTTTTCTGTACTTCAAGGGTTCAAAATGCAAACTTCCGAAGTTAAAACAATCATTCGCCAGAAGAACGAAAACCTGCGGCAAGCAGTGTATGACTCAATAGCCGGTGATCATTCAGGTGCATTCAGTCGGCTGAAAAATTCAGTATTTAATAAAGATAAGCACAGCATATTTAATGATTATCTGAACCTTTCTGAGGCTGAGCGCAATAACACGTTGGTGATCATCCCTGATAACGAAGGGAGATACGAATTTAATCAGAATGTTCACCAAGAACGAGTAATGCGTGGTGAGCTACCTGCGAATGAGATAACCATACGTGGATTGCAGAGTGCTAACCTGAATGAAGCCGAACGTACCGATCAACGGTATTACCTGCTAGGACATTTAATTGAGTTTCAACAAGATTATGCAGGGTTTTCGAAAGGGGAGTTCTGGGAGGTTAAAGGCGTCAAAGATGGAAAACTACTGGTTTCAAGAAATGGGATAGAAATGCCATTTGACCCTTCTGGTATTAGCGGTAATTCAAAATTTGCTGTTGATGTATTCAAAGAAAAGCCAGTAACGCTTTCTGAAAATGAGAAAATCATATTCACTAAGTCCCGTAAAGAATTGGGGGTGAAAAATGGTGATGAGTACACGCTGACGCATATTGATCCAATCAGTAAGACGTTTACCCTTGCGAATGAAGATGGAAAAAGTATCACTCTTGAGTCAGGAAACCTACATAGTATTTCACATAATTATGCGCTTACTGCCTATAAAGCCCAGGGGAAGACTGTAGACAGAGTGATGGCACTGATCGAGTCGTGGCGACGAAATCTGGTGAACGAACGTAGTTTCTATGTGGCCCTTAGCCGTGCCAGATTAGATGCCCGATTGTATGTGGATAATGTGGGCAAGGTGGTAGATGCCCTTTATGAGCATGAAGCGAATAAAACAACGGCACTTACTGGGTTTTCCGTTGGCGATATGAAGCGTGGCGCAGCTCAATTGGAAAGCGGTCGGACTGACACTAGCCAACTTTATGCCGATATTACGCAGGCGACCGAAAAGCTTGCACTTAAATATGGGGTATTCAGTCATACGGCATTACTTACTGAAACACTGAAAAACACTCTGGGTACTTATGATATCCGCGATGCAGAAAAAGCTATCTACAATCTGCGTCAGAGAGGTGATATTGGCCTGTCATATGTAAATCATGACAAACCGAATCGTGAAAATTTCTATACCTTGCCTCAAAATATCAGGCATGAAACTCAAATCGTGCGACACATGCTTCAGGGTAAAGATCGATATGCAGCGATTGCCGGTAAATCCCTTATTGAGCGATATCTGGCGGCCCGTGAGGATAAAGTGCGTACAGGTCTGGCCGAACCAGTATCTGCGGCCACTAAATCTGCATTAACAACCATCATGACGAGCCGGGATGAGGCAGTATTAATTACCGGTAGTGATCTGAGCGGCCATCGGGAAGTAATGCGAGAATTAGGGAAAGATATTGCCCGAGAACGAGGATACCGGGTTAAGGGGTTTTCGACTACGGCTGAAGGGGTCAAGCAACTTCGTGAACACATCAAGTTCTCTTCAAATATCTATCAGCATTTGGATACGATGGAACAAAGGATATCGGAAAGGCAAACAACTAAAACCGGAAAAGAGTTATGGGTTGTAGAAAACGTGTCACAGATGGGGGCTGAAAATGTCATACGCCTGCAACAAGCAGCGCGTTATGTTGGGGCCAGGGTGATAATGGTTGCTGACCGTCAAGAGAATGCGCTTGCCTGGGGAAACATGCCATCTTTATTAACAGAGCAAGGTATAACTAATATTGATTTTGACCTTGCCAACCGATCACTGAATCCGGCCATCAATCAGGTATCGGATAAAATGACACAGGGAAAGATAGAAGAGGCGCTAAACCACCTTAGTCCAATGGTCAGTGAAATCAGTGATCCCCATAATCCTAATAATGACCGTAAAATTCGTCTGAATGTGCTGGCCGAAACCTGGTTGAATCTTTCGCCACAAGACAGGGAGAAGACCGCTGTAATTATTCCTGATTACTTTTCTCGCAACAAAGTTGACGTAGAAATACGTAAAGGGCTTCAGAAGGAAGGGGGGCTGACAGGAACGGCGTTAGATACAGATTTCTACCGCAATGCAAACCTTGATCCTTTTGAGAAAAAATCGGCAACAAATTACAAAACTGGTCAGGTATTGATGTTTGAGAGTCAGCGACCTGGCATCGAGAAAGGAGCTTACTATTCGGTTGAAGCCATCGATAAAGCGGGAAATATGTTGAAACTACGCTCAGTCGCTGACGGAAGTCGAGTCAATATCAATGCTGCTGATATTGCTGGCAGTCGTAATAATTCGGTGCAGGTTTTCCATGTGGACAACAAACAAGTTCAGAAAGGAGAAAAACTGCGTTTTACCCGTTCAGTACCGGCTGAAAAGCTGGAAGCTGGTGATGGCAAATCAGTGCCGTCAAAATCACAGGGGGTGGTTGAGTCAATAACCGGAACAACGCTAAATGTCCGACTTGCGAATAACAGGCTTATCAGCGTTGACACTGAGAAGTGGCGGCATATGGAATGGGGATATACCTACAATATGTTTAATATCAAAGATAAGCAGTTTGATAATGTGGTCACAGTGATGGAGTCTTGGAAGAAAAACTTTGCTACTCAGGAGTCGCTGCACAACGCACTCACTAAGACCGGGGTTAATCTTCGGATTATAACTGATGATAAAGCAAAGCTTTTTGCTAACTTACGCACAACACCTGGATTCAGACAAACCGCACTTCAGGACAGGAAGGTATCCATAAGTAAAAATGACATGGATAAATTCGATAAACAGTTTGGTACGGGGCTGAGTTTTGGCTCAAGGACATTGATGAAACTGGAGGCTGCTGTTGATAAAGCGGTAACATCGACGATAGATAGAGCTATCCAGAAATCCAAAGTAGTAGAACAGAAGATCAGCCAATTCACGCGGCAAAAAACACTGTAAGTGATGTTTAGAATGACAATTGGTTTTACTACAACTGCTGGCGAAATACTTCGCCAGCAAGAGGGGGATTTTTATTTGCTGCCCGGAATGCTGAAACGCTTGTTGAAGCGGTCAACACGGCCACCGGTAGCAACATCACGCTGCTTGCCAGTATAGAACGGGTGGCACTGACCGCACACGTCCAGGTTCAGATCGTGACCGACGGTAGAGCGGATTTTCATGACGTTACCGCAAGAGCAGTTTGCAGTAATTTCTTCATATTTTGGGTGAATATCTTTTTTCATGGGAAACCTTAAGTTAGGCCGCGTCGCCCTTCCAGCCTTTCGCCAGACACCACGCGAGATTAATGTAATGGATACTTTGCCTGTTTTCTTAACAAACAAAGGCCGCGCATTATAGCCGTTTTAAATGGAGATAACAATTTGCGCATGCGCAAAGAAAAGCCCTGCTTAAACGAAGCTTCTCAAGAGCATTGGCCTGGATGGAAAACCTTAAAAGCATATCCATAATCATCATCGTAATCAGCGCCGGTGGATTCACCTTCTGCAATACGTTCGGCTGCGTTATTGAGCAGTGCGGCCATAGCTTCCGGCGAAGTGGAATTTATGCCTTGCAACAGCAATACATACTGTTTGCATGAATCAGGTATCACCGTGCTGAAATGCTGTTCTTCAATGTTGTGCGGCACTGTTCTACCGGCCACGCCGGGAAAAAATCCCGGAGGGGCAGATTTGTTCCAACGCTGCACTTCACAGGTAATACCAACATCGACAGTTTCTGCGGTTTCCATTGTTTTATCAGTGAACGAGGATTCCTTAATCTGATAAGCAATATCGCGAAAGCAACGAACTACATCACGGGTGAGCATTTCGTTTGTTGCTCTGATGGTAATTTTCATTTGGCGGTACGGTAAAGCCTGAGAAAGCCAATCTTTGTCACCATCTAAGTGCGTCGTTATATGCCAACCCAATTCAGAATTAATAGCGAGTATTCGTTCGAGCATTTTTTCAGCACTACCGTTTTCGATTGCGTTCTGTGCAATTTCTTCACATTCTGATTGGCTTTTTAAGGGAGCCAGATACTGCTCTTTAAGTACAACCAGTTGTCTAGCAATGGCTTTATGACTCTTCTGAGGAAGATGAACATGCTTATTTTTGAATGATGTTAGCTTAAACCCTTCAAGCAGAAGTAATTTTTGAAGTTCAGATAATATGAACTGATATAAATCCGTGTTAAGTAGCTGGATAACGGTTTCCCCATGCTCTGCACCTGCAAAAGTAGTGGGGTAAGTAAATAGTATGCTGCGTCCACTGGCTGATTGATTGGCGGGTAAAGTTTCCAATTTTGATTTACGTAATCTGCGGTCTATCAGACCTACCGTTATTGATGAAATTACTACAATCAAAAAAATGACAACTATTGCAGTTATAGCTACTGGAAAAAGAAGAGAGGAATTTTCACTTACGAGTTGAAGGTATGTCAACTTGTGCATCCTTTTAAAAATGAAGTTTCAGTGAGGTGTCGAAAAGTTTTAATAAACGATCGCCGGAAATTATCTCAATATGTGATTCGGTTTCGTTTTTAATGTAATTACGCACGGAGGCTGGAGTTGTGCCAGTATGAACAAAGATTCCTTTGCAGCCTTGCTCCTGAAGCAACAGTGCAAAATCGCTTACATGTTCCTGTCTGATTCGGGATGCGTATCGTTTTGCCTGAATTAACCAAACCTCGTTGTTGTGTTTAAATCGTCCATCGATCCCTCCATCCCCGCTGTATCGTTCATTTCTCGCAATAACGAACCCTTTCCGCTGAAGAAGAGTCAGGATAAGTTCCTCAAAGGCATAAGGGTCAACTTTCCTCAGATACGCTATTTTTTGTCCTGGATGCTGTAGAGTTGCTATCTTTTGAATAATATTATCCGCTGTTACTTGCTTAGTTTTGTGTCGATTCTTAGCCTGTGACCTGATGCCAATAACAATTATGAAAAGAACGAATATCGCTACGATTATATAGTCTGGTTTCATCAGAAGCTGTCCCCCGGAGGCGATTTGTCATTGTTTGAAGATGATGAAAAAAGTGAGTCATTTCTGAATTCGTGAGTTTTAGTTTCTATGTTCTCTGCTGTCCGGGGAATATCTAAAATCCCCTCGCTTTGTCCTTTTTCTGAGAATCCCTTATTTTCATATTCATGTGACAGACGGTATTTTTTTACATTAGAACGTGAGCTAACGTTGCTGGTACGCGGGTAGTATTTATTGATTCCTGCAATCAAGAGCAGAGCAACAAGTCCAACTCCAAGTAAGATTGCGCCGATAAGCTTAGCTGTCATCTTTCATGCTCATCCTTTTCTTCGTTCTCTGCGCCAGTATCCGTGTCTGTCGCAATTTTTTCTGTTACTGGGGCGGTGAGAAGCGCAGCGAAAAAAACCAACGCATGCAAGCCAATCAACCCGTACAGAAATGGCATACCATTGTTAAATGTTCTATAAAACGTAAATAACGCGGCGCACAGAATAAGTGTTACTACGTGAATTGTGCTACTCGCTAAAACGCGTCGTAGGGTCAGGTGAAGAAAGAAGAATGCCGGTAGTACACCAAACAGCGCAATGTGATCAGGCAGATATTGTAAGCCAGGCATCAGAAGCAGGTAGTAGGACAGCGCAATAACCGCCGATATTACGGATACGATAAACTGGCTCATAAACCACCTACCAGCTTAGATTCTGAGTTAAAGGTACTGCTGACAGCCACTGTAAAAGCAAAACCCGGATGGGTATCTTTAAATTCGAATCGTTTTCCTGATTTACTAACCGCAATTCTCTTGGAAGGGGAATATGCAAATTTGGATGGTGTACCGTGCAGAATGTTCGAAACATACTCCTTCGTTTCACGAAATGGGATCAGGCGAATAAAATCTTCATTTGATATTTCGCCCTCCCTGGGATCTCCGATTGTTTTTAACCATTTATCAACCCGCCCCGGCCCGGCGTTGTAGGCTGCCAAAGCAAGAATATGATTGCCGTCATAACGTTCAAGCTGAGAGTTAAGAAACGCCCGGCCAAGTGCCATGTTATAGGTAGCATCGTTCCTGTATCGCCAGTAACTCCATTCCAGACCTGCTAACTGTGCCGCTTCAGGGGCTGTATCAGGCATAATCTGCGCTACACCAGTAGCCCCTTTCACAGATGTTAAGGGATTCCCATTCTTGTCAAATTGGTTATTCCGGCTCTCCTGATGCAGCAGTCGTTCGAAAAGCGTTTCTGTAGTTAATGTCTGAGTTTCTTCTCCTGCCCGGTTTCCAGTTACACTGGTTGGTAACATACCAACCGGTGAGGAGAGTGTATCCTCTGATGCAAAACATACTGGTGCTGAAAGCGTAAGCAGAACAAGAGACAGCACTTTAAGTGATTTCAAGTTGGCATCCTCATCTAATTGTCATGATACAAAAATGTATCACGTATCTGTTATGATTCAAACAAATCCAGATTGTGAAAAGGTATATTTTGTGCAATCATTAATTAATTTAATTAAGGGGTGATATTGCATGACTGAGAAAATTAGCTTACTTAACAATAAGAAAGCGAAATTGATAGAGCAAACGATGTTGCTTTTAAGTAAGACCAGTCCTTCCTTAATTAAGGCACTTGTTCAGCATGTTGTATTCAAAATCAAACCTAGTGATATGAGTGAATTCAAGCACTCTGCAATTTACCGCGCTAAAAGCACTTTCAAAGAAAATCGTGACAAGGTGATCGCTTTGTCTGGGCTATACTCTCCACTGTTTGGACGTGAGCATGAATGTACTGACAAAGAGCCATTCAGCCTTATCGTTAACGTTGAAGATGCTGAGCTAGAGCAAGGTCTTATTTGGTACAGCACCACTACTGGAAAGTCATACAGGATGGATGACCTGGATTATTTTCTGCTGACAGATAACGGTTATACCCCCTTCAACATGATCCGTCACAAACGATAACGGATAAACACCATGACAAAAAACCTCCCAACAGTTGCCGAAGTTATCCAGTTCTTGAGAAGTGTTCCTCGTCGAACGTCCTTATTTAAAAAAATGGAGCTGCGAGAGCTAAGTATTATTAGTGCTGATTTGACTACAGAGCTTGATAAGAGAATTACTCAACAAGAACGACTTGAACAACAGGAAAAAGAAAGACATAGCATAATTCAGCATCACCTCAACTTGCTTAAGCAAGATGGAATTGCTCCCGATGAGTTGATTAAAGCAAAAAAACGCCCTTCAATCGGCCCCGTACAGAGTTACAGAGTGAATGGACAACTTATCCACTATAAGGGAGTAGGAAAGTACCCCCGAGCACTCCGGGAGATTATCGATCTTGAGGGCAAAGAGGCATTACAGAAATATGAAGTGAAAAAGGATTGAACCGAGCTATTTTCGAACCCCTGGGTGACAACTTTATACTTGGTGCAGATCACATTATGCATACGGGAGCAGTTTGCGCATGCGCAAACTGATTCGTCACTTAAGCCAGGCAACAGGCAAGTCTTTCCATTGAGTTGTGTAGCAGGGTGAAAGCCATTGCTGTTTCATCTTGTACCTGCGTTGAATTCCTTCTCCAGCAAGAAACAGCAACCCTCGTTGCTTCTCATTAACCGCATCCATCAACTGCATTAATGCCTTGCTATTCTTTCCAGGCTTATTCTCACTGAACAAATCTAGTTGCTCACGACCATCACCAATATCGCTTAACATAACACCTGCTTTTGTGTACTGAATTCCAGGTGTCCATATCAGGTTGAGCGCTTTTCGTGCCGTATTAATGAGATCTCTGGTGTCCTGTGTCGCAGGAAGGGGGAGCGTTCTCAGCGCTGAAAAGTATGCAGAGTGGGGGTTATGCCGACTGTTTTGAATGAATACTGTGATAGCGCTCGCATAAGACTTATTCCGGCGTAATTTTTCTCCGGCACGGCTGGTAAAGGCGCAGATAGCCTGCCGCATATCCTCGAAATGAATAATTTGTTCCCCAAATGAACGTGAGACAACAATTTGTTGACGGGAAGGGGGGTTATCATCTAGAGCAAAGCAGGGTTCGCCGCGTAGCTCTCTGACTGTACGCTCTACCGTTACCCCTAAATAGCGGCGAATAAAGCGGGTGTCGGCATTAGCGAGGTCTAAGGCCGTATTTATACCGACTGCCTGTAGACGAGAGGCCAGACGTTTTCCTATCCCCCACACATCAGATACATCCATTAGGGCAAGCAGCCGGTCACGACGCTGAGGATCATCCAGGACAACAACACCCTGTGTCTTTCTGTATTTTTTTGCTGCCGCAGTTGCACATTTGCAAAGCGTTTTTGTTGGGGCAATACCTACGCCGCAGGTCAGCGATGTTTGCTGTAAAACACTTTGTCGTAGTTCACGGCCAAAATCCTGATAATCGATTAGATGAGTCATTCCATGCAGAGAAGCGAAAATTTCATCCACGCTGTATACTTCATGACGTGGTACGCAAGCGCCTACAATGCTATGAAAACGTGTAGAAAAATCAGCGTACAACGTATAGTTAGATGAAAAAACAGTGACATTCCGGTGCTCGATTAAATCGCGTACCTCAAATATAGGCTGCCCCCGCTTTAACCCTAGTGCTTTCGCTTCGCAGTTTAGGGCGGCGATTGCACCATCGTTATTAGTGGCTACGATGACCGGTTTACCAGTAAGGTCTGGTCTGAATACCTGTTCCACACTGCAATAGAATGCGTTTGCATCACTATGAAGAAACATGTGTATGCTCCCGGACACTGAATGTCACTACTCCAAATATTTCCAGCATTTCAGGGCGCAGGGGAATAACCGGATAATCGGGGTTCATAGGGATTAAGGCTGGAACTGGTCGCAGTTGTAGCCGCTTTACCGTAAATTCACCGTCAACTTTTGCCACGACAATTGCGCCATGTGATGGCTGAATTGAACAATCAACAACAAGTAGATCTCTGGGCGCGATCCCCTCATCAATCATCGACAAGCCATCGCATTTAATAAAAAATGTGCTGGCAGGGCGTTGTACGCAGTAGCGATGCAGATCCAGTGGTGCATCCTCACTTCCTTCTGCGGGACTTGGAAAACCACAGGAAATCAATTCATTATAGAATGGTTGATGCCGAGGCTCTCTATCATTGACAGGTGCGGTTACGGTTAAGTGGATCATAATTCATACCATTAATGCTGTTGTTATATACAGTATATTGGCAATGTGAATGTTTTCAAGACCACTGAAATAATTAACGACAAGAGCGTTGATTTTTGGGTATTTATACATCTACGAGGCTTTGCGAAACGACTTTGATTTTTGCGCATGCGCAAAAATCAAAGTGATGTAAGTCAGAAACAGGACGAAAGGTTTTTGGTGGTGCAGGGAGGTACTGTCGGTTTGTAATCGGCAGCAAGGATAAGCGTTACCGGCCACCTGCGCGGTAAAACGAATAGAGTGCAAAATCCTTTTCAAATGCTGGTATGAGTTATTCACGGATAACATCATGGAAGGAGAGTGGGTAGGGAAAAGGTTGCCACCACAAAACCACCACCTTTCAGCAACCCTTCCCTGACTGTAGTGTAACCTCAATCAGCCATTCTCATAATAATACTATTACTGCTTAGCATTTTTGGCCCATTCAGGATAAATGTTATATGTTGTCGATATCATTTTTTTGCGTTTCTTTCAGTTTTGCCAATTCATCCTTAAGCTTTCTTATTTCACATTCGTATTCGGAAGTTTTACCAGTTATAGCACTTACAATAATTGAAATAATAAATGCAGCTACTAAGCCAGCGCTTAGTAGTACGGTAAATATTATTAACCCGCCTCCGCCGAAAATATCCATTACCGTATAGATGATGCTGCATAATAATAGAATACCCCAAACGATATTCATTTTCATGTTCATGAGTTTAACTCTGTAATAAGAATAATATTTTTGCGCATGCGCAAACAAAAGATATCGAGATTTCTACGTTCTTAATTCCTTATGTGCTGTTCCGAAATCAGCATAATCTTTCATGCACCTGTTTAGATGACCATGAAGGTCTAGGCGGCGAAGGGCGCTGAACATGTAATCGCACTCTGCCTGCTTATTGGCTTTAAAGGGCTTCTTTGCAGTTACACACCAGTCGCAGTTTCCGACCGGCCAACCGTGAATTTTTTTTACACGGCCCTTCACGACATGGAGTAACCCCCAACCTTCAGGAAGATCTTCGATACGGACTATTCCAGGCTCACTGATAAAAAATCGCCAGTCACCCATGCCTTTCTCCGGCTCGATACGGAATTCTTTCTTTCGATCAGCAAGCAAGTCTGCTCGGGAGCACTTTGCCTCCAGGAGACAGGATGCACCGTTACGAAAACCGATTGCATCAGCCTGCTCCCCATATGGTGTCCATGCTTTGAAGCGGTCATGAAATGCGACTTTAAAGCCGTTACTTTGAAGAAATCTCCATCCTATCTGGCAAAGTTCATCGTGGGTTAATGGGATTAAATTCATTTCACTCTCCCTTCACGGCAATACCAGCAATATTCGCTGAATCGTCATATGCGCGTTTGGCTGCATTCATGATAGCTACAGCATGCAAGCCTCCACTTTCTTTAATCGAGTTATAGATAGCAGACATTGTGCTACGTAATTCCTCGTGGCTTGCAGTTAGATCAGCGGTATGCCTTACCAGTTGGCGAACATTTTCAGGATTAGCCACCGCAATAAACTCGGCGTTGCCTTTGGCATTCTCCAGGCAGTCAAAACCAGCCCATTTAATGACGTTTTCGCAGCGAGCATCATCCGGGGTGTGTACTGAAAAAGTCCCCGATGCTGTATGAGTAAACGCTACCCACTGCCCCTGAGTTGCGCCTTTTGCAGCGTTATCGAGGCGGCGCAATAGTGCATTCATGTCTCCCATCATTCCCCCTTCACGCCACTGCCTGCGTTGGCAATTCGCGCGTATACGATTACGCAGTCGTCCGGGCGCTTGCGCGGCAAATAAATTTCTGGACGTGGCCATAGTGCAATAAACCGTGATTCGCTGTTCTCAAGGCGGTGAAATGCTTTTTCGCTCATAACCCCTACCGGACGAAGTACATTCTGTTCGCTATCCAGTTCCGCTGCTGCTTTTTCCACGGCATTTCTGACACAAGAGTTGATGAAGTGGTGATCTTCTGTGGTCAGCACACCAACTTCATTCTCAACAGAATCGATAACCTCAAATACATAATTTTCAATGCTGCTGAGCATCGACTTTGCAATAAGCTCTCTGTTTAACTTGCTCATAGTGCGGCTCCTTTGCGAAGTTGAGTTGCTACGAATTCAGCAAACTCTTTCGCCGCTCTGTGCTCGTTGGCACAAAACACATTTATCGGTAAAAGTTCGTCAAATTTCCGTTGATGCTGGTTAGCAACAGCGTCGGCTCCGCTGGCCCGGACTTCAACCAGATACGCGTCGGTTTCTTTAAATGGGTTTTCTGCGTTAACGTCGCGTGATACGTAGGAGTTAATTTCGGATACGTAATCCATCGGTACGCCTGCGTACAGATACTCGTCTTGATTAACGTATTCGTCATGGTTCTCGCTAATGTTGGTGAGCTGACGCAGCATCTGTCCGTTCTCCGTTGCCAGCCCCCTGTACTTGCTCTCGATGACTTCTAGCTCATTAAGCAGTGCCAGCACTTCCGGGTCACTAAAATCGACCACAGTGACACGGGATTGCTCGTAATGGTTATCAGCAATACTACGACCTTCTGAGTAATGGCATCCTTTGTCGTCGTAGAACGCCCCCGTACATCCATAAGTGATGCGGCTGGCAGACAGTCGCTCCACTGTCATTTCACTTCCGCAGATATGGCATGATGGGGTAGGTTTAGGGGAATAACGTTCGCGCAGCGCCTGTTTTTGTTGTTCGTTAATGAGCATTAGTTCACCTCAAGCGTTAGCTTTCTCACTTTGATTAAATGGGGGTTCTTCAGTTTGCAAAGCTGTACTGTAGCTTCGTCCATCGTATTGAAAATAAATGCTTCTTTGATATCACGCGTCCAGTATTTGGCCTTATGTTCTCCGAGGTCGTGCTCAAAATATAAACGTGCAACGCCACTCCATTTCGGCCTCCCGTTCATCATCACAATGCCGCGTTCATCGAAAAGGATATCGTCCCCCTCAAACGTCATTAGGATAAATGGCCCTTCTGGTTTTTGCGTTTTGTGGTTGTCATAAGTCGTCATGGGTTTAGTCCTCATCAACTTCAACGCCATCTTTCAGCGTTATCCCGTGCCAGTCATCGGCAAAGCTGGTAAACCCGGCACAATCAATGCTCGGCATATAAACGCTTGCCGTGTGATATCCAGTGTCGTTATCAATGGTGGCGACGTGCTCACCGTTGTAAGCGCTCAACGTGTCCAGGACACTATAAAATTTACCGCCTGACGCTTTAAAATCCTGCACCGCTCGAACAAGCCTCTTCCATGCTTTTTCCTGCTCGGGTGTTAAGTCGATTATTTCCTGCAAAGTAGCCATCTCTCCCCCTTTAACCTGCTGTACTTTCAACCTGGTTCGGGAACGTCAAAACTTCATCAAAGGCCGCGCCGATACGCATCGCGGCGGGTATAAATTCAGCATGCTCGTCATCTACCAGGTCGCAGATCTCTCCGTAACGCGTCACATCAAATAGCGTCACCTCACAATCGCCAATGGTCGCAAACCCGATCCGATTTGAGGGACACTCAGCCAGTAGCTTATTGAGTTTCTTTGCCCAGGCTTTTTCTGCTGTAGTCAACTTTGCCTGCTTAATCATTTCACCAGTTCCTATTGACATGATATAAATTTGTATCATGATAGTAACACTTATCTGTTATATGTACAGAGTGAAAAATGAAATATTTGTTCGTGGTTTTGCCTCTGATTGGACTGAATTTTCCTTTTTGCGCGCAGGCTGATATTAATGGAAAGATCGTCAGAGTATTGGATGGAGACACAGTAGAGATCATGGCTGATAGCGTGTTAACCCGCATCAGGCTCAACGGGATTGATGCCCCTGAAAAGGCACAGCCATTTGGACAACGCTCAAAGCAGGCTCTGTCAGAAATGGTGGCCGGGAAAGTGGTACTTGCCGCGGGTAAACAGTACGATCGGTATGGTCGCTTGCTGGCAACGTTGATTCTTAATGGGCGCGATGTGAATGCTATACAGGTGCATTCCGGTATGGCGTGGGTGTACCGTTATAAGGGCAATGCCACTACGCCCGAATATCTACGATATGAACAGGATGCGAGGATTGCCCGAAGAGGACTATGGTCTGAAAAGGAGCCTGTTGAACCTGCTCTTTGGCGGCAACAAAACAGGTAATAGAGTTCCGGTGATCATGAGAATACGCGGGTGATAATATCTTTCGCCAGTTAAAGAAACCAACTCCAGCAGGGGCTGAATGTTATGAATGCAGACAAAGACACTGAGGTAATTATGGCTGTTAGCATTAACACAGAAAAAAAAGACGCAGTACCGAAGAAGGTTTTTCATGATGAACTGTGGATTTATCATGCTTCAGTTGAAAAAACTCAGAAAGCTGATCCATTTTTCAAAACGAGCCTCACAAACACCGCCTCAGAGCACAGCATCAACAAAAATGATGACTAACGCCGAGTAACAGTTTTCATTTACCCGGTTCTGGAAAGTGGGAGCGAAGAATTCAGTCAGACCTGAGATTGCATAACATACCGAAGGATATATGGCCGACGAACAATTACGCATTGAACGAGCAATAGAACTGGCCTGCCGGTTTGGGGGAAGTGATGAGGTGCATCATCTTCACTGGGTACTTGATCAGATGGTTCGGGAGCTGGCTGGCGAACGGTATGAGCAGATTGTCGCCAACACCTGCGCCGGTGAAGATGGCCCGAATACCTGGCGCTGGAGCACGGGCATTGCCCCCTGAGCAAAGGAAATCATTCGAATGAAGAAGATAAGTGGCGGGATTCAGGAATGCCCTCACTGTGGCGGGGATGAGTTTTATGTTCGCGCCACGGCCAGCGGCACAACCTCAGTTCACTATCGTTTTAACGGTGAAGAGGCATTCAATGGTCATATGTGGGATAACGTGAAACTGAACGAGAAGAAAACGGCGTACTGCGCCGATTGTCAGAAGCGTATCGGCACGGTCGAAGATTAACGTTACCCACGGAATAGTATGAAATTTTTAGTTCTGTTTTTGAGCGCTGTGTTAAACCCGCCATCATTTGATGAATGGCAGGGTATGAATGACCTTAGTAATATGGCTGTGACGGGTACGGCGGTGCTGTTCCGTTTATCGGCTGTGCTGGCGTTGTCGATACTCGCACTGGGACTGACATTGTTGGCTGGGCGGTTTCTCTGTTTAGCGTGTTCAGGCCGGTAATACCGTTAAATCCGGGCTTACTTCAAAACGCCCAGTCGCAGCGCCTGTCGCGCCTGTTCCACGTCAAACCCAAAACTGACCTGATGCTGCCCGGCAACGTCGAACAGGAATAGCCGGGTATACACTTCCGTACTTTTAAACGACTTATGTCCCATCAGCGCCTGAAGCACTTTCGGGTGTATCCGGTTAAATAAAATGTGCATTGCAAAACTGTGCCGGAAGGTTTTAGGTACGATGGGTGATACGCTAAACGTTACACCGTCACGCGCAGCATTCTCTAATGCTCTGTTCAGCCATCGGGCCACCGTGTCAGCCGAGACAGACGCAGGTACTTTATCCTCGCGACGTCTGCGGCCCGGCCAGAGTAAATCAGTTTTACGAATACCAAAGGTGGCAATCAGTGACTGCATCCGGGCGCGGTAATCCGCATCCCACAGCGCCACATTACGCACGGGCAGATCATCTTTCTGCGGTCGGCCACGGCCACGGTTCCGCTGTTTCAGGGTTTTCAGCGTGACGTAAGGCATCGCAGCATCAAAGGCAAAATCTTGCGGGGTGAGCGCCAGTGCTTCATTTGGCCTGGCGCCACAGTTCCACAGAGTTTCAAAGTAGCACCGCTCGCGCAGATCGTGCATGTAGCTCAGCAAGAGTGCGACTTCGGGGGCAAGCAGATACGGCGGCGCATCCGAGGAAGATACCGCAAGCTGGCGCATGGCAAACACCCGCGTCCAGTCGATATCCGATACCGGCATCAGCATGGTGCTTGGTAATGGCATGTTTTCAGACACTGGATGACAGCCTATTTCTGAAATGTACGCGGTCGGGTTTGATTGATCCGATCACCCAAAGTGGGCTTTTCAGCGATATTCTTCTCAAGTTTTGTCAGGTCAGCCGGGGCAGGTTTATAGGCTGGCTCCAGGGCAGACTTCTCTTTAAGAGTGACCGTCAGAACGCCGTCTGAAATTTCAAAAATGAACAGTTTGCCATTATCTTCAATGGCGGGCTGAACAAGCTTGTCCTGCGTCGTAAGGTCTGAAACGTTGATCCGGGTGGAAAGCGGCGATTTAGCCATAGTGAACTCCTGATATATTTGATGAAATTAGAGATATGAGTAAAGAGTGTCAGCCAGATACAAGGCGTAGCTCAACCGGGGATCTCTGTCTGGAATGTAATATTCATCACGAATTGCAGGTTCCATCATCAGTGATTCATCCAGTAAATCAATATGTGGCAGGTTGCGAAATATCATTGTTACTACGGCAGCGGTGATGCTTTGTGGTATCGCCGGGTATCCATTGATATATCTGACAAGCTGCAACGCGATACATGCAGGAGGAACTACCGGTGCATTGCGCAGAAGTAGTTCCATAAATCTGCCATCCGTCTGAAACTGGCTTATACGACGATCTTCCTCAGACCATGTGCTGTGAATTTCATCGGTTTTTGTGCGCACGAACAGCGCATTGTTGAGTGCACTGATAAGCTTTGCCAGGTCGCTTTCCCAGTTATCCTGATCTGACAGATACTTGCGTCCCTGCCGTGACAGGGTTTCTGTTAACAACGCGGTGAAAGTGTCTGGACGGGGATGAACATAAATGATGAGCCGAAGATCGCCAAGCATTGCCTTATGTTGCGCAGCGCTGTCAAGATGCCTGTACCTGCGACAAATGGCATGAGCCATAACCATGCAGTATTCATCGTTATCAAAGAAAGCAGTTTCCAAAGTTTGTCCTTATCTCAGTAGTGGCTCACGAACAGCGATTTTGCGCATGCGCAATTTATTGAGGCAAGAGTGGCCATTTACCACCATTCTGCATTATGGCGCGGATACTCTCTTCTTTATCGTCATGGTCATAGCGACCCCAGTATCGTTTCTTGATTGGCGTTTCCTGACCATCCATACCTAAATCGAGGCACTGGATAAAGGCAAACAATTCGTTCTGAGTGGTGGCGAGATGACACTGGCAGTCACGGTTCGCCTCATCGTAAATCATGCCATTAACCTGAATTTTCATCGTTTATTCCCTTGAAGATAGACTGAGTATGCGAGGAAACACTTATCCTACGCGGTTAAGCCTGTGTTTTGTACAGACGAACCCAGTTAATAATTTCATCCAGTTGGCTGTCATTGAGGTCAGCACAATTAGCAAAAATGGCTTCCGCTACCGGCCCTGCATCTTTTCAGTTGTCGATCCCAAACCCGATTTACCGCCCATACCCTGTTGTCCGTCATTGGTTAATACCTGACGACCACTGCTGGTTACAAACTGCGTAGCTTCTATTCCCATTACTGAAATCCTCATAGTTGTGAAACGGATAATTTACTGATGTATCTGTCAGGAAGGTATCCTCCTGCCCAGGAAAGGGGCAACTTAAGGCCAGAAAGGATCGGCAAACCACGTCATAACAATTTTTTTCGCGCTGTTATCAAGCAGAGCAGCCGCATCGAGAAAATCAAAATCGTGATTATCACCGCGCCAGACAGACATATAGAAACGCGCCATAATTTGTTCCCCACGACTCAGCACTCCGAGGCTGTCTTTCAACTCAAGATAACGAAGACAATCATCCGGGGTATTCCAGTAGTTAGCCAGAAGGGGGTATTGTTGCAGCATAAGACGAAAACGGACACGGCTGGTCAGTTCAGGTTGTGTATTCATGGTTTAATTCCTTATATTCAGCGTAACAAAATGTCAAAAGTTCCCGTATCCTAAGTGTGCTTCATCACTGGGGTATAGTGTCTGTGTCATTCTGCCAGCAATGACCCACTGCGAACATGGCTTTCTCCTGGTTGGGTAATTCAGCACGGGGATAGCGGTAGACGTAATACCAGTCTCCAGTGTGCTGATTACGACGCTCAGCGACGGGAGTTAACTGGTTAATGATAGTGTCGGTCAGACCACACTTTTTAAGACCGGATCGGGGCAGGACGACAAACTCATTGTCGCGGCTGACGGATGCAAAGCGCAGCGGGTATTTTGCCCGGAGCCGGTCGTTTTCACTTTTGCTGTATAAAAGCCAGCCGGTCTTCTTTCCAACGTAAGCGGCCACGGGCTGTAGTTCTGCCTGAAACCAGACTTCCTTACAGAACCAGTTTGCCGCTTTCAGATCCGCAGGGATATCGCTACGTCGTTTATAAACCCTGTCTGTCTGGTCTTCCAGACGGATAAGCTTTAAGGACATACCAAAGAAGATGTTTGCAAACTCTTCGTTTGCCTGTCTCACTGGTAAACCGGTGGCCCAGTGGCGAGAAGGGTTGCGCCGTTCCCACCATACTGCCAGAAATGCACTGACAGACTGACTATGCCGCTCGAATTGTTGCTGTTTCTCCCGTTCGGCTGTCGCAAGCGCACGGTTGGCTTCTCTCGTAATATTTTGCTGTCGGATTATCAGATCCACCCGTTCGCGTTCAGCAGGATTATGCAGATATTGCCACACGGCGCGGCAGGCCAGCGTGTCGGCCAGCGCACGGTGCGCGTTACCCGGCCAGATAAACCCGACTGCGGCAGCGGCAGAGGCAAGATTCTGCCAGCGCGGTCGCGCAAAGCGGGTATCCCACTCGTTGACATGCTCTGACCAGGCTTCCATGCAGCACGTTACCGAGCGGGCGCTGTCAAGCAGTGTACCGAGAAAGCCGGTGTCAAAAGCTGCATTGTAAATGACCACATCCCGGCCCAGTACCGCTGCCTCTATATGGGGAGCAAGACTCGCAAGCGATGGCGCACCGGCTACCATCGCCGGGCTTATCCCGTGAATTGCCTGCGCCTGCGGCCAGGCATCGATGCCTGGTGGCGGCGCAATCAGCGAATCGAGCAGAACGCGGCCAGCATCATCAACGATGGCAATTTCCAGCATCGCATCAGTGTCGGGATTGAGGCCCGTTCCTTCCGTATCAAGATAAATCGTATCGCTTGGCATCATGTTTCCTTACACCGGCATATTTCCGGGGGCAGCATTCCAGGTGACTTACTCTGGTTTTGTTTTAGATAAAAAATGACTCCTAACGAGCGTGAATTCCTTCAGATGTTTATTCAGTTTTTTGCCGAGTTCAGGATCAATCTGAACATGCAACTTAACAGGCTGAGTACCCGACTTCAGTGCCGGTTGGTCAGTCGGTGTACAGGCTTCCGGGTTGACGTAATTTGTTTTCTCATCGCTGGTCATAAATTGCCTCGTCGTTAACGATTCAGGGATAACCTGAAGATTGTTGATGAATGTAAAAATTCTGTTACACCTCATAAAAAAAATTAAATACCCAGGCCGAAAACAGCATTTGCGGAAGTTCACTCTTTATTTATCGTTTTACCGTATTGTCAAGTGCGGCAGCGCATCCCGAAAACTGATTGAAATCCGTTATCTGGTGTCTCATTACTACAAACAGACACAACATATATGCAAATCCCCTGAATGCGGCGTTTGCGGTACTTTGACAGTTATGCCGCACACCATAAAAAGAAAAGAGAAATGTTGCGTGTAACAGTTATGTGTTATAGTATCTGTGATACAAATTTGTATCAAGGGGCGGGGGGGAAAAAAAATAACGTTTTTGACGTGAAACTATATGAAGGTGAACGTCACTCCAGAATGGTCGTTACGATGTAAAGTCTGGAGCATATGTCATTCGGTTAAAGAAACTCGTTGGGAGCGAACAGCATGAATGAGTTAAAGATAAAACTTGTTTTCTGGAGGATCATGACCATTGTTACAGCGTCAGGTGGTATTTTCTATGTCATAAAATATGATATGGATGTTGTCTTTATAATGCTTATTTTAGCTTGTGCATTGATGTTTAACATAACTCAAACACTGAAAACGATTTTAAGAACTGGGAAACATAAGGGGTGCAACCGTGAGTAAAAAACTTAACTTGAACTATGGGCAGGCGGTGTTTTCGATCTTTGCCATTATTGCCGGTTTATTGATCGCATGGGGACTGTATTATGCAGGATTCGATTACCCATATAAACCTCTGTTCATATTCATTGCAGCTCCAGCAGCCTTACTAATTTTCCTGAATATGCAAATACTGAACGGTGATTTGCGTAATTTTTGGAGCGGTGTGTTAAATATGATGGTACTGCTCGCTGGCGTTGCTTTTCCAATAGTCATTGAATATTTTTTAAAAATAACAATGGTGGATTCATCTTATTTCTATCAAGACACCCTTAAAACGTTAAACAAAAATATCCATTATGCACTGGTCATCTATGCCGCTTACCTAGCAGTTATTAAAAACATCAGTCTGATTTTCCAGCGTGGTACAGAAGTTGAAATAGAAGATGTTCAGAAAAGAACGTGAAATAAATATCAGTGGGTAGTCTGGGACTGAGGTTCAAAGATGATAAGAATTAATAAAAATTCATTATGGGTGGTGCTCTTGTATGCAGCAGCGGCTGTTGGGGGCGGGTATTTAGCCCACATTGTTTTTATCCGAGGCTTTGACTACCCAATCACTCCGTATTTTGTCTATCCAATGTTCACGGCTATTGGCCTGTTTATTGCGATGCTCTTTACTGGCGAGGTTTCATTTAAAGACGGCATACTTGGGGATGTGCTCTGCATCGTGGTGTTACTTATGGGGGTTACATTTGGAATGGGGTATGGGCATCATCCTGTGACCAATAGCCCGGCTGCCCGTTTGTTTCAGGACTTTATTGATCAGGTGGTTTACATGCTGCACGTCAGCGCAATCGTTGCGGGGTGCGGGTATATCTATGTTCTTGCGGCGGAATCCCTGAGAGAAAGATTGAGCTATCACTTATAGTTGTGTGAAAGAATGGATAATTAACACAATTAAGTACTAGTTGTATTAATAAAAAATGGGGAAGTATTATGAACAGCGATCAAATAAATTTGATAGTTGATGCGAAAGAAAGGATTGCCAGCGTAGTAGCTGATTATCGTGCTACAGCCGGTGAGGAAGCATACCGATGGGTTGTCAAATATGAGCTTGGCTTGCCATTTAAACTTCCAAATAAACTATATGTAGGGATACCGTTATCAATTGGGATTGGCTATGTTGCTGCATACTATCTTGGTTTCGCTGACTGGAATGAAATTATAGCAGGGGGGGGGGTTGTAGCGTTATTATCTGCGTTTGGATATATTCAGATTTCGCCTAAATTTAAGAGAAAGGAGTGGCGTAATGACTATCTTCGTGAATCGGATTTTGTTTATTTATGTAAAAACCCTATGTTGAAGCAGCGTTTAATCGCTAAGCTTAAAATAGATAAAAGAATAACATGTACATGGCTAGAAACTAATGCTAGTACAATAATTGAAAATATTGATTACTTATTAAGTGGAGAAGATCACCTGAAGTTCATCGAACGATTGAAAACAAACACAATAAGTTAAGCGTTCATAGGAGAATGACAATGGAAAATATCGTTATTACAGATGCAAAGAAAAGGATTGAAAAGGTTGTTTCAGGGTATCGTAACAGCGTGGGAGAAGCTGCTTTTACGATAAGAGTTAAAGACAAGTATCGTATGGATTTTCGTCATATGGTTGTTTGTATGTTTATTCTGGTTTTTTCTGTTCTTATGTATAAGATTATGTTTATCCCGTCTATTGTCAGTGGATTTGTTGCACTGATCGGAATAATGGCTTTATTAACCCCATATATTTTTGATAAATTTAAAGAAAAGATTTGGACTGATGATTATATCACCGAGTTTGATTTATTCTACCTGTGTGAGCATGAATATTTGTACAGCATTATAATAGATGAAATTAAAGGCGGTAATAGGATGACTTATACATGGTTAGAAAAAAACACTAACGAAATTTGTAATTTTATAAAGGGAAGGATCGAAGCGGGTAAATTAAAGGTGCTTGCAGAAAAATTGAATAAGGAAAAATAGCTGGCCGCAATCATAAAAAATTAGGTTGTGTTTAATTTTTCCTCAAATATTTATTAAGGACTAAAATGGAAAAGTTAATTGAACAAGGAAAACAGCAAAGCAATTGCATCAATGATGCGAAACGGCGTTTAAAGGTAGTCATCGAACTATATCAACCTAGTCAGAAGTATCCTGCTTATTTTTTTATTGGTAGTTTTATCTTCTATAGCTTCTGTGCTGTGATTTTTCTACCATACCGCTATCAGACATGGGATACCTATCTAGCTATTCTGATGTTTGTCATAGGGATGTGGGGTTTTCACCGAAGTTTCAAAAAGCACGAAGATAAGATTCTCATTAAAAATGTACATTTGAGATATCTCATCATAAACAATCGGCTAAAAGATAATTATCTATTAAACCTGCATAGTGGTAGCCCGGTTAGTCTTTTAAGTCTAAAAAAGAACTTAAATCAGATGGAAAATATAACTCATGGTAAATGAGTATGCATAAAGTAAATTATTCAATGCTCATGAACATCGTTTTTATAAAGTGTCTACTATTGTTTTGTGGTGTCAGATTTACGACATCCCTGACGCGCTACGCTTGTCCAACCCGGTGTGTTTCTGATAAGAATTCTCAAAAACACACCGGGTTATAGTAATCAAACTTCCAATAGTTATTTGGATTTGTAACACTTATCTGTTATCTTTAGTGTGTTGATGTTTAGGCGAATGGAACACTATGAATAACCCAATTGACCAGAAAGAGCAGGGGCTTCCTGTACCTCACTCAAACGAAGCTGAACAGGCTGTGCTGGGCGGTTTAATGCTGGCTAATGATGTGTGGGATAGTGTCTCGGAGATTATCTCTGAAAGTGATTTTTTTCTGAGTGTTCACAGAATCATTTTTAGCGAAATGCGTACTCTGGTTAAGCAGCATAGCCCCATTGACCTGCTGACGTTAAGTGAGGTCTTGAAGGGAAAAGGGCTTGAAGAGAAATGCGGAGGGTTTGGGTATCTGGCTCAACTTTCGAAAAATACGCCGAGTGCCGCTAATATCCATGCCTATGCTGATATTGTCAGAGAGAATGCCATCAAGCGCGAGGTTCTGGCCGCTGCAAATGAAATTGCCATGCAAACGCTTCAACCAAGAGGCATGAATGCCGTCGAGCTTGTAGATCTGGCCGAGCGTACCATGATGAATATTTCGGCATCACGCGATGATCGAAATTCAGGCCCGAAACCGATTATTGAAGTCCTTGAAAGTACGGTTGGGAGGCTACAAACCCTGTATGATACCCCGCATGACGGTGTTACCGGGCTGGATACTGGTTACGCCGACCTGAATCATAAGACGGCGGGATTGCAGAATGGTGATCTTATTATCGTGGCCGCTCGCCCCTCAATGGGGAAAACAACTTTAGCCATGAATTTTTGTGAGAATGTGGCGTTATCACAGGAAAAGCCCGTATTAATTTTTAGCCTGGAAATGCCTAAAGAGCAGCTAATGAACCGTATGTTTGCCTCGTTAGGGCGTGTTGACCAGACCAGAATCCGTACAGCTATGCTCACTGATGATGACTGGCAACGTATTAGCGGCACATCCGGGATTCTGATCGAAAAAAATAATATCTTCATCGATGATGAGGCTGGTTTAACACCGCAGTCAGTACGTACCCGCGCCAGACGGCTTCATCGGGAAAGCGGGGGGCTGGCGCTTATTATGGTCGATTATCTTCAGCTAATGACTGTACCTGAACTTAGAGGGAACAGAACGCTTGAAATCCAGGAAATCTCACGCGCTCTTAAAAGTCTGGCAAAAGAATTAAACATACCGGTTGTAGCATTGTCTCAGCTTAACCGTTCACTGGAGCAACGTGCAGATAAAAGACCTCTTAATTCTGATTTACGCGAGTCTGGTTCGATTGAGCAGGATGCTGATCTCATTCTGTTTATCTATCGTGATGAGGTGTATAACGAACGTTCTGAAGATAAGGGGATTGCTGAAATCATTATCGGGAAACAACGTAACGGGCCTTTAGGTACAGTCAGACTAACGTTTAATGGTCAGTGGTCACGTTTCGATAACTACGCTGGCCCTCAGATTACAAATGATTATTGAAAAGGAACAATATTGAATAAGCAAGATTGGCTGTTGAATTTAAGACGAGTGTCAGAGATATCAACACTCGATAAGATTATTGAGCGTAAGGAAAACTCTTTGTCATCTAAGGAACTTGTTGTTTTTTATTCTGCTTCTGACCATCGATATGCAGAGATTAAAACCGGAAGGTTATATGATAAAATCCCACCTCACGTTTGGAAGCTTGTATAATAATATTTTATATTAACTAATTGAAAGATGGTTTGCTTAGTTCGAATCTTTCTTTACCATCTTACAACAAAATCTAACAATCATGCTCATGGTTGCCTGCCTCATACTCAAAAGAGTATATACTGATCTTTCTGTACAAGAGAAGGAAGAGGTAAAACATGGCAAATGACCCAATTATGTTCTGGCAGGCAGTCTTGGTGCTTGCTGTAATGGTAATGTGCATCATCTATAACGTAGTGTTCAAGAAAAAATAAATAGCGTTACGCATAACGCTATTTATTCAGAACATCTCCATGCCTGTGACGTTCCCCACGGGCATTTTGTTTAATTCATGCTCAATAATAAGTACAACGTTATCAGGACAATGGTATCTCTCGATATCTCGATTGCTCGCTGTGACACCGCCAAAGAGTAAACTGAGAGAGTTATCAAACTCTGTACTGATACCCACGATCCAGCAACCTTTACCGAACGCGCTGAATACCTTGTAGACTTTATCTGGAGAGGTATGCCTGTAGTCGAGGTTGATACGTCTGCTTAATAGCAGAGCAGCCTCATGGATTGCAGCTTGTAAGGAGTAATGCCAGGGTACAGAGTAGATCTTAATTGCGTGACAGTATTCTGAATATTGTTGTAGTGGGGATATTAGGGACATGAATACACCAGTAAACCGCCCCGGAGAGCGGTTTTCCATTTCAGGCAGCTTCGGGAGGATTCTCGTGGGTTGTCATATCTGATGCTGTACGTGACAATTCATTAATCGCATCAGTCAGTTCTTTCACTAATTGCTCCATATCGGTACCCGGAGCAAAAACGCAAAGTGGAATTCCAGCATTGGCTAAGAAGTTCAGTTTTAACTCATCACCCGTAGTTTCATAATCTACTGCCAGCACAGGTATTCCAGATTCATTCAGTATTAACCATGCTATCTTTTGCTCACGTAATGCTTTATGAAAATACGGCTTTGCATTCAACGTGGGAGAGTGTATGAGGTCATCAAGACAGATGTTATTACTGATGATGTATGATTTATCAAACACTGAATGAATTGCCCTGTACATTGTTCGAGTATCACTGCTTAATGCTGGTTTAAGCTGAAGTTCTCCCGGTGTTTTTAGTTTCTGTTTTGGTCGGTATATCTGTATATACCAGAACAAAAGGGCCAGAACACCTATACCAATAATATTAATCATATCGTCACTCATTTATCCCCCTTGCAGAATTTTGGATTGTCTTTCATTAACAAGTTTTTAGTTTGGGTCATTCCTTGTGCTTTACCTTCGGAAAGAACGGAATATAACGAAATAAACCCATCCTGTTTGCTAATACGTTTCAAATCGGTGATAGTCGCTGACCTTCCGCACCATTGACTGAATACCTGATCTGCCTGTACATAGGCCGCCATCCGGGAATGATTTGTCCCTGACTGTTCCTGCATAAAACGAATTTTATTTGATGCTGCATTATCGGCTGCTGTCATCTGCACCGATAAAGCAGCCACTGGTAAACTCAGTCCCATGAACAAACTAAAAACTCTAAACATGATAATCCTATGATATAAATTTGTATCATGGCAAAGCAAAAAAAATGCAGACTAATCCCTGCATTTTGCGCATGCGCAAATTAATGACGATAGAATTTTACATTCGTCCCGGCACATTTCGAATCAAAAGGGATATAGACCGGCAAATGTGGTTTCGCGGTATCCGTCACATTCGCAGCCGGTGTCACCTCAAGATTTGTGCATTCCTTTTTCACTTCAGAGCCTAGAAATTTCAGGTCATCAATGAGTGTCGCAAGCCATTTTTTCATAGCAAATCCTTAATATATTGGTCGGTTCATCAACAATAAATAAACCCCCACACTTAATCTGTAACACATTAGTGTTATTTTTGCAAGTGCGGGGGCGTTGTTTAACGCGGTATATTTCCTTGCTTAGCCCCAGTATCTGCCTCAACGGGTATTCCTTGTTGGGAGCTTTCCTGAGTTATGGGGGGATGCACCGAGGAAGCAGAGTCATCATCCTTGTTTACACGGCTGTTTTGAGTACCCTCAAGACCTGCTGGCTTATCTCTAGGTGCTGTCTGATGATGTTGCTGGCGCTGCATTGCCATGTATTCTTGTGGGCTTCCAGCCCCGTTTACTGAGAACATATTTTCCCGTGGCTGTGTGGTGACTTGATGATCATCCTGGGGGGGAACAGGCGTTCGCATATCGTTGCCTGTAGACCTGTCAGCATGGCTAGCCGATAGCTCGGTGTAACCCTCTTTAACCGTTTTAAAGAGCGTGGCGGCTTGAGGGGCCACAGTATCAGTAATGTACTGCTCGCGTTTAGCTCCAGTAAGACCCATCTCATCAGCCGATTTCCCGGCCTCCTGCTGATAACCATCTAGTTTATGCTGGAATAATGCCGTGTTCAGATCAATCGACCCACTGTTTACATTTGACTGCTCCACTTGGGCTACAGCACTTGCGCTAAGACCGAACAACTTGCCGATGGCTGGAGTCGAAATACCAGCACTGGCCGAGGTCGAGTTTGTTGACAGTGCTTGTTGTGCCTGGTTGTAAATCGGATTCAGGGCGCGGGATGCCTCAGTCGCAAAGGTCAACGGTGAAGACCCGGATAGCTTATGTTCACTAGCTGTCAGCAACTGATTAACTGACCGCGTGTTTTCGAGTTGTTGGAGTGCACTTGTCTCAGTACCCATAGTCTGCCCACTGTCGTTACGGAAACTGTTATCGATGGACGTACTCTGACCGGTTGCCACGCTGGATGTCGCCACAGCCTTACCATCCTCACCCAGACGCAGCCCCATGTGAACTGTACCGACTGAGTTATCAGGGATCGCTTTAACCTGGACAGGATCAAGCAGGCCATTGTCGGCCAGTTTTTGTGCTTCGTTTTTGGTTACTGCCATGTTTGTATTCGCCCCGGCCATTGCATCAGCCGCAGGTGCATCACCACCCATCACATTGCTCACAGTGTTAAACTTGCCTTGTTCGGCCAGACCTGTATATGTGTCAATTTCTCCCCGACGTTGTGCTGTCTCAGGCATGGATTTTCCGGTGTCATGGAATGCCGTTTTTTCACCCTGTATAACATTCGCGCCTTTCTCGCTAGACCAGGCGCTGTTTGCCTGCATTTGTTCAGGGCTGTAGTGATTCCCTTCAAGAGTACCCATTTGCTCAGCCGAACGTGATTCTGAGAGGATTTGTCGCGATTCACCTTCAGATTTGCCTGTGGCAATTCCGATCTCATTGACGTTAGCTTTCTGTTCGCGCATATCACTCAGATTTTGTTTAAGATGTTCGGTATTGGATTCAGCGACACCGCTGGTGATTCCACCATTTTCATCATAAGCGTTGTGGAGTGCCTGTGTGCGGCCCAGACGTTCATCACTTTCTGCACTGGCAGTATATATCCCACGAGAATGCATACCGGACAGGGAACCCGCTGCCTGCAACTGGCCTTGTCCAGTGGCATGCTCATTGATTTGCCCTGTGGCCGTAGTTTCCCTGGTAAACTCAGTGACAGACTTGCCTGTAGCGTTTGCTGCATCACGAACGCCCCCTGCATGACCGATTTGCGCGCTACGTTCTGTACCGTGTACTTCACGTTGTTGCTCACCGAGTGCGGAAAGTGTTCCTCCACCATGCTGGAGATTTGATTTAGCATCAGCCGTTTGCATAGTTGTGTTGACTCCAGTGGTCAACGCAGACATATCGGTTACGTTCATTCCTGAGTTTTCTGCTGCATCTGCGCGGCCACGGCTATCACCAACGTTTGCCTGAGTTGAAGTCATGGCCGTGGATTCCGCTGGTAAATATCCCCCACCAATATTTCCATCTTCATAACCTTTTACTGTGCCTGTAGAGCGGCCAGCATCAACTGAAGCATTTCGCTGAGCAGCAACTCCTGGTGCGCCGCCAAGTGCCTGTATCTGAAGATTTGAACTCATTGAGTCAGACATATCCCGATATGCGCTGGCGTTGCTCATTTGTTCGATACTGCCGATTTCGCCTGCGGTTTGCAGAGCAGCATGCCCGTGACGCATGGCATTAATTTGTGCGCCTTTACCTTCCGGGGTAAATGCCTTATCGCTGACTTCTTCTGTAACGCGATCCAATCGACCCATAGCTTTCTGCCCAAATGCACCGATCCCATATGCACTTACCCCAAACAATGAGGCTACAAGCATCGCAATCTGCACTGCGGTTTCCCTTGCGGAAGCCATGACTGCCATCGCTTTCATAGTTGAGGATGGCCCCATTTGTACTGCATCAATGCCTAACCCCATCGAGCGGATATCGTTCATGGCCGTGAGAATTTCATCCGTCCCGGCCTGCAAGAGAAGAGTATCGGCAATTTGCCAGGTTGTAATGAAGATCCAAAGGCCAAACAGTAATATCAATGCCTTACCAATTATGGGGGTGAATACAAGTAAAAGCAGAAGGGGGGTAATGGATAGAATAATGGCAATCACCCCGGACATAATAAAACTCAACCATTCTGGATTCGTGGTGGCATCAGCCATACCCCCATTAATCATGGCGCGGTTTGCCATCAAGCTTGCAGCGACTTCCGGGTTATTTTGTAGCATGGCATCAGCGATCGCCTGCGACACCACAACGTTACTCATGACCGTATTTAATGAAAGGCCGTTCGCAGAGAAAATTGTCTGGAAACCTTCTTCCATCCGTCCTTTACAGTCTGCGAACTGAGCTGCGTCTGTAACGCTGTAGCCGTTCTTCGTACATATATCTCGAAGACGGGCATTGTAAGCAGCGGGATTACCCAGATCACTTTTCAGAGTCAAGTATGCCTGGTCACAGGTTATGGTTATCCCGGATGGGTTAGACGGGCTATACCATTGTGTAAAAACAGCCTGGTTACGTAACGGAGCCAGAGCAGTTACAACGTCAAGCACTGATGAACCAGATTTTAATGTACGGGCATCAAACCCACGGGTTTCTGCGACCGGTGAGCACTGATTCCACATCGTCCTGATGTTATCCGTTAAGTATGAATCAAACTGAGCACCACTGCGATTGAGTACGCCGAGTAACATCTTTATCGGTGTACCTTCCCCGGTGAAACGTGTTGTTGTTGCCGTATTGCGGTTTGCCATATCTACAAAGCCCTGGTAAACCGCATTCGTTGTGGAGGCCGTGGCGATCAGAAAATCAGGAATACCACTTACTGCCTGATACTGATTACGACTCTGATCGTAAATATGAATAGTTCCTTTATTCGCAACCAGGCCAAAATAGAACAGGGTTCCAATAACTGTTAAATAGAGCCACCCTATGCCCATCTGTCCCTTTCCTGTTTCCAGAAGTTCATAGCCTCCTTTCACAGATTTTAACAAGAGAGCCGAGATCATCCCCATTGTGACAAAAGCGGCCAGCATGGTTTTGTATTCGTTGTCATTAAACATCAATTTGAGCCGGAGGAACGCATTTACTATGGTCGAAAACCCGCCCATGATTACGTATTCACCATCCAAAGCAAATGCTGACGGGCTGGCGCACAATAGCGCCAGCAGTATAAAGGTTTTGCTTTTCATCAGCGTAAGCTCCCCGCAGCACGTACTTCTTGCATCTGCTTATCTTCATTTTCTACAGATTTAATGAAATTCTGGTTCAACATGTATGACTGCAATTTACTGTTATACTCTGCTTCCACTTTTACTCCAGCATCACGCGACTGAGCTATTAAATCGTCAAATTTGGCAATGGCAGGTTTGAATAAATCCATTCGACAGGGTTTAGAACCGGCTGACGGGTCGCTTAATGGAGTTGATACCATTTCGTTAACTTTGCTGAAGGTGTTTTCTGTATTCCGGTACAGGTCGGTAAAAATATAATACGTATAGTGCAGGCCAACAAACTCACTGAGTACATTCAGCATGACTTGATCCTGTCCTGAAACAACAGATTGCTTTAATATGGCGTAAACAGGAATATTGGTCTGATTAATAAATGCCTGGTTTTCACTGTTCAGTGGCTGGTTATTTTTAATTCGAGTCAGAATACTTTCCATTTTCTGATAAACAACCGTTCTAACCGGTTTTGAACCTGAAGGGATACATTGGTTATCAATGGTTTTGATAAAAGAACGACCATTGAGCATATCATCCAGAGAGTATTTCTTATTTTGAGGACAACTGGTAACGCTTTTGGCGACCGGGATCTTGTCATTGGTTTTGGCTTCAATCCACACGTCCCCCATATACCCGCGTATCGTATCAGCGAAATCTGACATACCTACTTTGGCAGCGGCGCGTTGCACTACTGAACCATGTTGCATTAAGTCACGGAAGTCAGAAGGGCAACCTGCAATCATTGTTTTGAGGTCACTGATAGGTTTCTCGTCGGAAGCTTTAATTTTGGATGTAGTGTCACTCCACATACGGTCTGTAGCTTCATCGAGATTTTTTGTACCGGTAATCTCAGTCCACAACCCCTGAAGTGCCGCAGGGTCACGCTCAACCATTGCAGTTGCAATTGGTTTTGCCATTGCACATTCGTTAAGCTGTATCCCGTTCAGAAAGTTGGTGATTTGTTCAATCTTACCTAATGTATCCGCACACTCCTTACACATGGTTTTCAAAGCCATATCAAAAGCTACATAAGGTGCGGCCTGCATAGCTCTCTGAGCCTTCTCTACGAGGAAGTCCGGGTCAAGAAAGGAGAACCCGCCAAGAAATCCATCAATACCGCCACAGCCTACAGAAAGGCGGGGGGGAGAAATGGTAATAGGATAATCTGTACTGGTTGTGGTTCTGGCCGTAAACCCTCCCATTGTGTAATAACCACGCTTCTGGCTATCGAAGCTACTCGGGGAGTCGTAGACGGCATTATCAAACCATTTATCGGCCCAGTTTCCGGCTTCTGCACCGAGAGGTGAAAGTACAGCAAGAAGAAAAAGGCTTATACGCTTAAATTTTTTCATCATAATTACCTATTCGGTGATTTTCGTAATAGCATTTTGTTGTGTACGGACGTTATATTTCCCAGTGGTGGCTGACCCGTTCATAATCTGGGTAAGTTTGAAAATATCAGTACGTAGCATGGCAAGGGGGGAGTATCCGATAGATACTGTCTGCCAGTTATTAGCGCTGCCATTACGTTTAATCATAATAATGACGGGGGTAGCGCTGACGTTAAATTTTGAACGTACTTCTGGGTTCTGAATAATATCGATAGTTTTTACATACCAGCCTGATTGATTCTGAAACTCACCTATGACAGGAAGTTGATGCTGACAATATACGCAACCGGGCTGTACAAAGAATAAAAGCGCAAAATCGTGCTTGTTTTTGAGCAGATACTGGCTTATTAACTTCGGATCAAGCTGTACATCTGTAGATTGATTCGCGGATACCTGCATTGCCAGACTGAGTAGTATAAAAATATAGGCAAATATTTTCATTTTGATGTTCCTTTGAGTGGGTCAAAGAAACCGCCTTGTTGCTTTTCATTAGTGAAAAACTGGCGTGGATCTAGCTCGCCATTTAATACACGCGTCATGTTGTAGATACTGGTACGTAGGTTATCCAGAGAATCAACGCCAACCGACACAGGCATCCATTTATCGCTTGGATCATTGCGCTTAATCAGAATTGTTACAGGTGTGCGATCAACATTAAATTTTTTCTTCGCAGCAGGTTCACGAGTAACATCAACTTCTTTGATATACCAGCTACTCTCACGTTGAAAATTTTCCAGAATCCGTGATTGTTGTACGCAAAATCCGCAGTCCGGTGAGGTAAAAAAAAGTAGGGCGTATTCGTTACGATTTTTTTGTAAGTTCTTTGTTTTTGATTCCTGGCGTTCACGTTGTTTTTCCGCATTACCTGGATTTGTAATGGGGTAATCCTGAGCGGCGTTAAGCGCCGGATTTTCCATCATCACATAACCAGTCAGATTAGTGAAAGCTGCGGCTTTACGGCGTGTGGCATCCTGCACTTTGTAATAATCCATGACGGCATCAGGAGATAATTTGTACACGGCGTATTCGCGTGTTTTATCCAGTAGTTCCTGAACGTCTTTAGGGTGCATTTTGAATAATTCATCAGCAGATGGCACAACAGGGCGCGGATATTTAGCTTCAGCTTTAATTTCATCTTCTTTTTTTGGCGTTTCATACCAGAACAAACCGTGCTTAGGGTTTTTTGATACACCTTCAGTGTTTATGCTGGCTGCTGTATTGAATGCAAAAAATATCAGTAATAGGGTAAAACGTGTTTTGCACATATAGTCCTCCTTTTATCTTTTTTGCGCATGCGCAAAACGATCAGATAAGTGGAATGAGTTTTTCGGTGTCGGACATGGAGATGAAACCCCAATATCTGCTGTCATAGCTGTTGGCTGTATCGCCTACAGCAAAGGCCAATCCTTCAGGAACCACGCCGGAGTAAGAAAAATGAGGCAGAATATTGCCGTTTGTATCCCGTTGCATTGCTTGAGCTATTTGATGGCCATCGCAAAAAAATTGATTACCGTTTCGCAGAAGATACTGACCTGCAACGCAGCCTAACCGTTTAACAAGCCAGGCTTCACCTTCTGGAAGATAGCTATCCCGTCTAAAAAATTTCACGTATTCGTTTTGGGTCGTGGCCGCTTCACCCGAGCGGTATAAAACTCTGGGGTAGACGCTATGGGTAGCTGGGATCAGAATGTGGTTAAACAGGCTATATGCCAGTGCGAGACACAGGGCAATCGTGCTTGTATTGATTAGCTTTCTCGTATCTGCACACATGGGCTTACGCGTTCTGTTAGCTATCCCCATCATGCTTTTTCCAACCGTTCAATCAGGTTTTTGAGGTTCTGGTCTGGGGTAATGAGGTGCATTCGTTCGAGTAAGCGATGAACAGAAGCATCACCGTAGACGACAGTGGATGTTTTATTGACCTTTTCCAGCCCGTCGCAATAGCTCTGGATATGCATATCAGGTTGATATATCAACGCAGGTACTTTACTGATGCCATAAAGACGAAATAACACAGGGTCAATCAGCATTTCCGTTCCCCACATTTTGCAGTTTGCACCTTCGCATGAGGGGTTAGCATTCAGTATGTTGCGAGTCAGATTAATGGTTTCTCCCATTTTACTGATCCCTCCAACAGTACCGCGCATAACCATTACACCGCCGACTTTTGATAAATCCCTGGCGTAATTACGCAGAGTAGTTAGCGGCATGGAACTGGAGACAAACATCACCAACTGATTTCCGGCCAGCTTTGGCCCCTGATCTTCAGTAGCGTCTGGAGTTAATCCGCTGGCTCTCAGCACCTGGCCTTTCACCGATTTTTGTTTCTCTCGGAATGCTTCGCTGTTAGAAAATTCAGCAATAGAAGCAGCAAACTGTTTTGCCGCTTCCTGTTGCTTACTGCTATTACCTTCCTGAAGGGCAGTGTTGGCAGCAGCCATCATTTCAGGGGAAATATCAATAGATAAGTTATGGTTTCCAGTTGCATAAACACCAAAGGAAGCAATCACCGCGAGAAGGATTATTCGGCAATTTTTCATTGAGATTTATCCTTCTGATATGCTGAAAAATCTTCAGACGGCTGAATAGGCTGTATGGGATTAGTTATATCTTGACTTATTTGATTAACAACATTCCAAATTGTATCTTTAACATGAGTTGTGACTTGTTCTCCGTTGACATTATTCACTGCGACTACAGATTTAGATTCAATGATCAATGTTCCAAGAAGGATGATATGTAGACGTTGAATTTCTTTTATAATTTCTATCTGAGCGGCATCTGTAGTAACAGTGTTAACTACGGAAGTTTCTTGCGGTGATTTTTCTACGGCATATGCGTCAAAAGTGATGATTGCCGTGAGAAGTATAATGAAGCTTTGTATCATTGTTTAATTTCCTTCTTAGCATCACTTTCTTCTTGGTTAAGATTACCCAGAGTTGGTTCAGTCTTCTCTGATTCATTTATAGTTGTGCAATTCATTTCGACTGAATCATGAAGTTTTTTTTCTTCTAATGAAGCAGGCGGCGTAGAAAAGTATTCCCACACGTCATTAACCATCGTAATAACGTAGTAAATAGCAGAACTCAGGAGGAATACCACAGTGATAACCATAACGGTTGGCAGCAAGGAGAAATCAACGCCAAGATAGCTGTTATTGACATTATTTGTGGTTAACCATTGTATGAGAGGTGCATGTTCAATGATGGCTGCGGAAATGTCCCCACCGTAAATAAGCATAATCAGGGTAAACAGAAATGTGCCAGTAATATGCTTGTTAATTATTAGAAATCTCATACCTCATCCTTCTTACAAATTTGCGCATGCGCAAAATCAATTTTAAAGTGGGGAGCCTGAATAGCTTACGCAGCAGTCTTTTTTCTCAAACATCATCCACATGAAATTATCTTTTCGTGGATCGTGTTTACCACCTGTCCATAAAAGACCTTCTCGACCTATGGGGAGACATGCAGTGCTTCGCGCTGGTCGCATCATCTGTAGCTTGAAGCGATCCTTACGCCAAATAGGGGCCAGTTCGCGGTAACAACCATCGGCTGATGTGTTCCAGAGCAGGCCGAGGCGTCCCATCATGTAAATCGTTCTGGCCGCAATACCGGCATTTGCTTCTACGTAATCAGTTGATGTAATGGAACCCGAAAGTGGATAGGCATTTCCCCATGACCCCATGCACCAGAAAAGAACGTTTAAGGGCATACCAAATGATGCTGCTACTGAATCAGCAGAGCAGGTAATTGTGGAAATAGGATTTGCAAAAAGCAGTGCTTCAGGGTTGATGATGAGACTAAGGATATCGTTATTCCACTGAGGCAAAATTTCAGTCATCATTGCTACGTCAAAACCCTCATCATCGAGGCAGGGAATGTCGTAAAACATATCGAGAATTTTCCAGGCTGGGAAAATATAGTAATGAGTTTGCTGAAATGCTCTTTTAGATGAACCGTTTTCATCTAACCCGCCACTTAATGTCCCTGGTTTAGGTGAGTTAAGTGTCGTGCCGAGAGGCATCATGCAATATGGATCTGATACGGTATCGATTATTCTTTTAGGCTCCCAAAAAGAAGTACGGAGGCCGATCTTAGGGATCGTACCACCCGTACATACGCAAACTGGAGAGTTGACTTTGCCTGGGGTTTCTTCCCCACCCACGATTTGCACACCGGCGATACGCATTGGGAATATACATGACCAGCCAATATCAGTAACCGGATTTATAAATGTGGATTTGCATTCAGCGTGGGCCGCAGGAATTATTGCGCCTAACGCTGTAGAGAGAAGATCTGAGGTTGCGCTCAACATATCTGCTGAAAGGGAGCGAAGCATCGCTGTAGAACGCTTAGTATCCGGGTTCCATTCATACTCATTTATTACTAAATGAGTTCCTTCCTGCGACACAATTGTTGGCGTTACTTTTATATCAAGACGCTGTTGCAGGGATTTATCAAGAATGAAAGCAGGGCGATCTAAGGATTCACTTTTTTTAATCACATCCCCATGTGTATAAAGCACCATATCAGTGCTTTTTACGTTTGATTTTAACCATTCCTCCTGCCCCGGACTAATTACTACAATACGTTGTGGCAAATGGACAAACTGGAGAGGATTGAAGGTATAGCCTTTCGGGTATAGCACTTTTCCATCTTTATCAGGAACATCAATAAGAGATGTATAGAACGGAACGTGAGTACGGGTTTGCGTTTTTTTAGACACAGGTAGTGGGACACCCTGAAATGTTGCCCATGAATCACGGTTCTTATTGAGTTCTTTAGACCAGTCCACAGCTCTGACTCGCTGTTCAATTTCAGCCAGTGCATCAGGCTCTGCAATTCCGTAGACCTGGCCTATGGTGTTACTTGTGCTGGCTGCGCTGGCCCCAAACGACAGACTTGCACTGAGAATGAGAGGTATCAATTTCGACATGACGAGTCACTTTTCCATGATATGTATTTATATCATAAACCAGAATTAATTAAATGACACATCAAATTTTTGATTAGGTGTTTGCTTTTGCTTCCTGTTTGTAACTCCTTGTTTTTGGTGCTAATGAGGCGCGGATTAATCCGCGCCTCTTAATTTAATTAATTAGTTTTGTCGTAGAAATCCTTAATGGTCTGATTAACATCAGTTTGAATTTCATCAGTAGCTTTTTTGACCATATCCTCAACGTATTCAGTCATGTCGATTTTGCTGAAGTCCAGTGCCTGGAATTCGTCAGGCGTGAACCCACGGCATTGAGGTGAACCAGCTTTGCCCCAACCATCGAAATTTTTAAGTTGAGGGCGACCCTGTTCGTGAATAATTCGGGCAAGTTTTGAGTTAAAACAACAGTAGCTGGTTGCTTTTTGTACGCACCCTAATAGTGGAATTTTCTTTTTGCAGTATTTCCCAACCTCATGGCAATAACCGCTACCTGCGGCCATCGCAGTTTCCATCGATGTTTGGTCGCATGCCTTCATCAGATACTCCATCGCAAAATATATCGCTACGGATATCGCAATGGTTGCTGGGTTAAACATTAGTGCCATCGATTGAGAGAAACCCTGAGCGGCCATCTGTGAAGCTACTGCTGCATCACCGGTAGCCTGCATTGCAACCTCATAATAGAGATAAGCCTCCTTTGATGCGGTATATAGCTTCGATACAGTGCTCGTTATCTCTGAAATGCTACCTAGCGCACCCACTGAATCGGTGAATACCTTCCCCTCACTTTTACAACAGTTTTTAAAGGCAGTATCTACCCCTGCCAGCTTGCAATCTTGCGCCCGGCCACTAAAAATCAGCAACTGATCCAGACACACTCCCTCATCCGTTTTCTTCCCGTCATCAACAAGCATCGAACCGTCAATGTTACCCTCATCAACAGGTTTATTCAGATTCAGGTCAATACAGGGAGCATTACCGAGAGGGCAGGTAAGTTTGGATACTGTATTAGAGCAGATGCCATTCGAAAGTGTCCAGTTTGAAGGGCATGAAACGATTTCAACTGTATAAGCTGTCATTATGCATTTATTGCCCTGCTGAATATAATCTGCCGGGCAATAAGTTGTTACTTGAATTCCTTCCATTTTAGTGCATGTAGTGCCATCAAGAGTATAACCTTCTGGACAGAAATAATCTGCCAAAGGAATTACGGTTCCATTCGCAATTGCTCTGTTTAATGCAGGCTCACAATAATCGTAGTGTCCACCATAGAGGCCGCATCGTGAATCGTAAATAAGACTGTTCACTAGGGCTTCAGTATTTCCGCACCAAAAACCGGCTTTTGTTCTATGTGAGAAAATATATACTACATATCTATGTGATGACTGGGTACATGACATCTCAGTATTTTGAGAAGCAGGGATAACAACAGTTTTTACGCACTGACCGGTTTGAAGATAATAATCATGAGGGCAAGCGTATTCTACATTTGTCGTTGAAGTTTTTGAACATTGACCGTTGCCAGCAGGAATATATCCAGATGGGCATGAATGATTTGCTGGCTGAGAGTTAGTTTCAGAAACATAATTACATGCAGCGTACTCCCCTTCAGAGTCAAAACTCCCGTCACCGTTCTTATCTATACCGCAGCCGTAGTTCTGGGCTGGAGTTGTATCTACCGCAACAGCAGGGCGAACGGTTAAGAATGTAACCACGTAACAGAAAATTATTAAGCAGGAAATTAAACGTCTAAACATAATGGTATTCCTTTATTTCTGATCTGGTTTTTTTTGTGTGCCAGAAGTACAAATCATATCCTGACCAGCCTGACGCATAACCTGCATAATTGCTGAGGCTTCCGCAAATTCATTTAGACACTGACAGGCTTTAACTATTTCCTCGCCTGGCCCGGCAGGACAGGTATTACCGGTGTCACATTCGTAATAGAAGTTGTCGTATTTAACGACTCCTGCATTATTGTTTTTGTCTACCTGACCGCTTATTGACATATCAGGAGTTGTTTTGGCTTTACGAGTTTTACACATGTTGATACACGGCCCCACGGTAGGCATATCAGGCCAAAATAATTCTCCTGAACCATATGTAACCTGCCCGTTTGAGAACATTTTGTCTTTATAATCTGCCGGAGTGACGGTTTTATCTACGTAAGCTTTTCTTTCTAAAATATTGTCAAAATTAAAATCAACCTTACGATTACATCTGTAAGCCCTTTTTTTATTAAACCAGTCACGTTTTACAGGTACAGTACAAAAACTACCTTGTAATACTTTTGTTTGTGGAAGAGGTATGAGGCCCGTATTAATACTGCTAATGAAGGTTTTTACACCATCAACTGTTTCCTCAGCTAACTGACAATTCTGGTCATTTTCATAAGCAGTACAGGTATTGGTAACGTACTCGCTACCCTCGCGGCAGGATAAATCGGCTTTCAGTCGAACGAGCGCATAACCTTCACCCTCACCGGAAACTTCAACTCTGATCTTGAATTTGACCTGACCGTTTTTGTTGAGATATTGCTTAAAATCCAGATTCGGAGTCATATTCCAGGATTTTCCTAGCTCACACGCTCCCGGAACCGGGCCTGCATCGTTCCAGTTGCCATAAGGCCCAGACCAGACAACTTTTTCGCCAGCCCAAAGCTGCATCCAGTCATCGAAAACGGCATTGTTAAGAGTGGCACTGGCTATACGGGTGTGATCCTTAATGAAGAAACTAGAATCAACTTCGTAGTAGGAACACGACCCTTTCCAGTAGTTATCTCCCAGACGACCAAGTATTAGTTGCAGGCAGTCAGTTCCGCATTGCTGTACTGAACCGGCCCCTCCGTCGAAAGCAATAATCTCATCCAGTTTCGGCTCATCGAGATTTACATTTCGAGTGATATCACAGTTGTAGATATCTGATTTTTCGTTTGGATTAAGACTTCCACTGTTGATCATGCGATAAGCATCGCTTGTTTTTGCGGTTTCATTTGCGTCGTTTTTCATGGCGTTGTAGTTATCCTGATAAGTCAGGATTTTTTGTCCATCAGCCGTACCAAAAAAACCTTCAGAGTCACCGATTGAACATGAAGCTGTTTCCCCACCCACAAATGATGCAGACACTCCATCAATTTTTATTTGGCTTAACGTAAACCACGGGTTCGCTCTGGAAAGGGCTTGTGATGCACCGCCGCCCAGGTCATTCAGAATTTGACTGAGGTTGTTCCAGGCAAGGTTGTTACCACAGCTATTATTGATGCAGTAACACCCCCCTAAATCGCTCATAGCGACACTTTTTCTGCCAAGCTGGTAAGTTGTAGCATCTGCAACCCACGCCCATGATGAGCAAGTGGCTGCATTATTAGCGTCGGTGCAGGTCTGGAACCCATTACTACAAACAACGGAAACCTCCCAACCTGGAGAGGTAGTAATATCGAGGCTTCCGTTCATATCTGTATCCTGCATAATATTCAGGAGTTTCAGATTCCCATTCGCCGCCGGTTGTACGAGCATGCGCATAAACTCAGAAGTTCCTTTGCAGACAGCTTTTCCATTAAAGGAAGTCTGACCGTCATAAGTCTTCATTATGTTATCGCCTGAAACTGGGCGTATCTGAGATTCATTAAGCCTTGATGCCGTACCGGTCTGTCCTTTGACTGTTGATGAAATTGAACCGGCAGCGTCTTTACTCTGAGTCATTTTTGACGGATCTGGTGTTGCACTGATTTGCGCATGCGCAAAATAAGGGAGCAGGAATGCTCCCAGAAAAAGAATCTGAATTTTCATAAGTCACCCGGCTTTTAGATGTGCAGCGGATACACCTGACAGTTGTTCAATGACTTTAACCGGCTCCATACCTGTTGCAATTAAACGGTCAAAAGCAGCAACATCCTTACCGTCAGAGGTATTAATCCAGTATCGCCATTTATCGACGCATAATCTGGCTACTCCCATACCTAACGGGCAATCTATAAAAACCTCTCCATAGTTTGGACGGGCGTTACGGACGCTACGCAGAAGTTTAAGCGGGAATCCACCATTGATATTAGGTAGAACACCTTTTGAAACGGCTTCGTCATACATGCGGGATTCGAGATAATAGCGCCACTGGGCGTTAGCTTTGACTACTGGGCCAAGCCCCGGAAGTGCTTCATAATCAAGTGGTGACTGTAAAACTATCCCCATAGCGCCACGGTATTTACGTGCGCGGCGATAACACTCATTTATCATTTGAGTCAGGCCATCCATAGTAACAAAACCGGTTTTTTGCAACATAGAGGCGACTTCTTCTACCAAAATAAGATTTGGCTGTGAACGGTCTGACAGATAGAGATCCATCGTTATTGCGTTCATTAAGTTTACAATCATTGGATAGAATAACTGTTTAACTGAACGTAGTTTTTCCAGGTCAGTACAAACAAATTCGTCATCCTTAATATTGAATGTCGTTGGGCCTGTGAAAAATTTCCCGTAATAACCATCGGATTTAAATGCACCTAACAAATAGCTGAGGTCAAAAGCTATCTGGTGTAATTTTTCTGCACTGGCCTGGTGCTTATCCATGAATTCGGAATCAATGTATTTTGAAGACAAAAGATAATCCGTAATAGCATCAGTTCCTCGCAGTTGCTGACCATCTTCAACGGCATACTGACATGCTCTGTCTATCAGGTTAGCTTCCATTTCGCTTACTGGCTGGCCGGTGAATGCGTAGGCACATGCACTGAAGACGATCTGTGCAGTAGAGATATTTTGTGCGAGGTCTTCGAGGTCGTGCCAGGTAAAGTCCAGGGGATTGATACAAATAGGTGAATGCAGATTAAAGTCTATGTAACGACCTTTACGGATGCGTGTGAGTTTCTCATATGACTTACCCAAATCCATAATACGTGCTTTTGCGCCGACGCTAAGATAGCCATCTACCATATCGTTGAGAAAGAATGACTTACCACCACCAGTTTCCGCAACTACTGAAAAATTGTGTGCGTTAGCACGAGGATCATACATATCAATGTTGATAATCTGTCCCTTGCGGCCAATATAAGTCTGAACCGGACGGCCACCGCCGCGGAAATCCCCCTGAACGGGAAGGAAACGCGTGATATTTTCGTTATCAAGATAGAAATGACGGTCAATTGTCTCGATGTTGTTTTCAATATGGTAGAAACCAAAGGGAAGGGCAGTGTAGAACATGACATGCTTGATGGATGTCTCATACATCATCTCAAAGTCATGAGCTTCCCAAAGGCTCTTAGCCTGGCCTGCGGCAACACGAGTCTCCTGCTCGGTATTACCAAAAACCCATAACTGAGGGATTATGTATGAAAACTTACTCTGTTTAGCAATCATGTTTTGCATGACACCAAACTCGATAATGCGCTGATTCAGCGCAGCAGCAAGTCCAGCACCGACACGCTGAAACATAGTTTGCGCAGCCTTGTCGCTAATATTCTTTTTTAGGTCTTCATATACCACTGTGAGTGTGTACATGAACGGAGCCTTAATCTGTCGAATATCATCTTCCGGCCCCAAAAAACCACCAAAGAGTTCATTGGTACGCAGAGGGTTATTATTGCTTTGCGGAATCACGTTTGGATAAAGACAGATGCCATATCTATCACCAATTTTGCTGATAGAGCCAGGGTCATCGAAGTCTAAATTTGTAGCACACATTTGTTTGCGTAATTCGCGATCAGGATCGTAAAGCCCCTTTGCCCGTTTGCCGCTGAAAAACTCCGAAGTCCATTTAATCAAATCGGATGCCTGCCAGCGGCGAGGCTCCATAAATTCAATGGCCTGTTCAATGGAAACAAGTAGTTCTTCCGAAATACGCGCTTCGTTCTTAACAGTAAAAAATAAGCGGAAATTCCGAAGGGGAAGATTTCGCATCTTCTCTACACCTTCGGTTCCCTCACGGATGAATTTGTCCATTGCCTCAATATTCATTGCAGTAATGGGGTCTTCACTATTACGGATATCCCGGTACTGTTGAATATAATCATCCATGTTGTGATCAGGAAACAAAATCCACTGAGTCACTGTCCCTTTTGGAAATTGTGACTTAATAATACTGTGGAGTTTATCGAGCTTATCATTACCCAGGAACGCCAGTGGCTTGAGTTCCCATATCCAACCAATGGTGTTGTCAAAGTTTAAAAATGAGTTGCTATCGAAATCCTCACCAGGTAAACGTTTATGAAAACTGAGGTAGGGTAGATACTCACTGGGCTGATCACGAACTGACAGATTCAGAACATCAGATTTTGTTACTTCATTCTTAAGGAATATGTTCCTTTCAATAAATTGATGCACCGATTTCAGCATTAGCCTTTTCCTCCCATTAAGAAGGCAGGAGTGGCATCGTCACGGGACAACTGATAGTCCGTTAATACAAATTTTGGCCCGTTAAGCATCGTAAAGACATAACGTGGCATATAGGCTGTCTGCTCATCCAGACCTGGTGAGTAGGAGAGAATTAGCGTCCTGACGACTGTAGGTTGTCTGACGACAGGTGTTTGAGGTGCTTCAATCAACTTTGCAGTTTGTTGGTATACCCGATCACGGTAAGTAGCATAGGCAGCAGACGTCTTTTTTTGTGAAGCATCGGCATTTGCCGCACTGTTAGCGGCAGATACCTTTGGGTCGTTCTCTACCCCATCTTCAGTAATCGCATGCCCCATATCAGCGCCGGTGGTAGCTTCCGTGTAGGCATCATCCGATGAAATGCATTTGCCGTAGCCATCTTCAAGCTTACAGGCGAAATCATTGTGGTAAGGCAGAATAGAACATCCAGTAAGGACGAATGCAGAAATCAGTAACAGGCTTAGTTTTGTCATGTTCATTATTGAATCCTTACTTCTTTAATAGTGAGTTCAGCGGTTTCCTGGATGAAAAGCATCACGTCTTTTCCTGGGCCAGTTTCCAGCGCCGGTGAAGTTTGCTGTGCAAGATTGAGCAGATACTTAGATACTTCAGTAAAGCCACCCGCAACACCGGTAGCAGCACCGTTTTTAACAGCCTCGTCGGGATTGATTGTGTTGACGCTTCCGAGGGGAGATACATTTTGTTGAATGCTCTGATTGCCAATTACATTGGCAAAAGCCTCAACAGATTTAGCCAGGACAGTACCGGCGAGAAGACGGCCAGCGCGTGAAACAACCCTCGCAGACATATCACGTTTACCGTCACGGTCAGAAACAAACCCCTTAACTTGACCTTCCACGATATAGCGACCGTCCATCGTCATACAGTTCATCGATACCGGAAGAACAATAATGCGCTCCGAACTAAGGTTGCCGTTTGCGTTGGCAATGGCGAAACAGCCGCGAAGATTCATTTTGATGAAATTAGGAAGTTGTGCCGGAGCCTGCACCCTAAACATCAACGTTTGTGGGTTCTCAGAGCCAAATTCCCCGGTTAGCGCATTAACGCCAACCAGAAGTTTTGCTTTCATAAATCCAACCGGCAACTGGATCTGATTCTTTTTTGCTGTTGAATCCTGTTCCGGCGTGGTCAATGGAATATCTCCATTTCCTTCAGAAATACCGCCAACCCATACTGTTTCAACGGGAGCCGGTGGCTCGGTTGGAGCAGCAGCAGGGCTGCCATTACCTGTAGGTTGGGGGAAATTTGACATGCCTGGATATTCAGGAGCAGAAGGATAGCCGCCTGTCCCTGAATTACTGGCTGTAGCTGATGGGGATGAAGAGTCAGTTGTCGGGGTTAAACCCTGACCTGTTTGCGATGGGTCAAGAGGTTTAAGATAACCATTTTTTATTGCATCCTGTACTGCTGTTTTTACTTTATCGTCTATTGTTTCTCCCTGTGTTTTGATCTTATCGTTCAAAGTCGTGACAATATCATCCTGAATGACGCTATCATCTTTTTGAGTTGATACATCTTTCGAAACTTCTGGTACTCGTGGTTTTTTCTCACTCTGACCTGTCAGGTAATAAACCCCAAGCGCAATAAGAGAGAATGCTCCAATAGTTCCATATTTTTTTAATTGTTTCTGCTTAGCTGATGGTTGTCGATGAAACCACCCGCGAGCCTGTTCAATGATAGGGAATTTGGTATTGTTCATTACATAGACTCCCGATGGATAATAACCAACGTTGAAAGTTGACCTGTGCTGAGTGCTAACTTTTCAGCAGTAATGGCAAAAATATTGGTTCCAAACTTAGTGTTTAAGAACATCGTTTCAGTCAACGTAACACTCTTTAAAGCCCGAATTGTGTATTGCGAACCGCGTAATCCAGTACCATCAACTAGCACATCGCGCTCTCTTTTCACTTCAATGGGGATAATTCGGCCTCGACTATCATAGATATCTCGTATCCAGTTCTCTTTAACGGGAATAACTTCAAAACTTTCAGGTAAACCTCGACCATTCGTATCAGAGTCAGAAATTATTTTTGTTGATAATGAAACAGCGGCTTCTTCCAGAGAGAGAGCACTAAATAGAGCCTGGTTTGCTTTAATTGATTCTTTAGTGTCGGAACCTAACATGATTTTGTGTGGGTTCTCATATTTAGGCAGAACGATTAATTCAAATGTACTTGTTCCGCAAGTAAGGAATAATTCAGTTGGTTCGGCATAATAATGATTTTCGCCTCCCTGAGACAGATACTTAAACTTAACCCAGAACGAACGGCGGTCGGAGCTGACCTTTACATCTACGGGCTTTTCAGTGCTAAATACGGGTTTAACAGCTTCGCCGGATTCGCAAACGAGTCTGTTTACATCACGGTTAGAAAGAACGACTTGCGTTGATATTTCGGGCAAAACGCGCTGTGTATTTTGTGGAAATATTTTTTTCTCAGCAGCCCCTGCTACTAAAGAAAACGTCAATAGCGACAGTAAAATTGTAGTTTTCATATAAAACCTTGATTGAAAAGTTATGATCGCAGGTTATTGAATATCGAGAAGCCAAATCTGACCATTAACTACTGTATAGTCGATATGCATTTTTATTGGCTCAGGTGGTTTCGCTGTGTCACCAATAATTTTTCGCTGTTCGGCGGTGAATGTATAGCGATACTTATTTTTCGCACCCGTTTCATATTTTATGTCACTGGGGTTGGAAATAATCGCCATTGGTTGGTCTGTTGAAAGCTCCATGCTTTGTGAAACTGAATTGAATTGTTTAAAGTATTTTGCTCGTTCATTAAGTTTTTTGCGGAATTCTTCAACTCGATCTTCATACACCATACCTAAGAGGTCGGCATACTTTTGTTCAACGGATGCTTTCGATACTGAACCGTAATTATTGACAACTAACCGAGCTATCTGGCGCATATAGCCAGTAGATGCGCTCTCACCAGTAATGAGCATTTCGCTTGATTTAGCACCAAAGGGAACAATTACTACAGTTTGTCGTTTTTCCAGTTTATCTGTTTTATCGTAATTCAATGCACCTATGATTACAGAGATAATAAGCATTACGCGTATGAACTTATTTTCAGAAGTCGCTTTCTGAAAATTGTTCATAGCCACGCTGGTATCCTTTTTAACAGGTTTCGCCGTGGGTCTTTTAAACATTAATTATTCCTCCAGCTTTTTTGCTGATGAGTTCGGATACCCATAAATTTCAACAAATCCTAATAAGTAAAGGGTGTGACGGAAAAAGCCTCGACCCTTAGAACGTTTGATTTTGATGGCGGCGATGGATAGCGGGAATACTATGGCCCATGTGATACCCCCAAATTGCATACTGGCAATATAACTTACAACCAGCATTAACCATTCATCACGATCAAACCAAAAAATTTGAATGGGTTGATGAGGAAACCGAAACATACGACCTTCATTAAAACCGTAATCCATCGCCGGGTTTCCTTACTGTAAAAGAGCGCCTAAAGAAGTGGTCAGTTCTTCAACTTTAAAAAGGCACGAACCGCCAATTGCATAAGGTAATGCGCGAGTCCAGCCTTCGTTCATTTTTGTGGCCGCTGTAGCAATGAGCCAGCCACCGCCAACAAACCCAACCGGCCCGGTGGCAATTTTGTTAAATGCGATATCATAAACGTTGTAACCAAACGACCCTGCTGCTGGCGTACCAAATGCAATTGCCTGCTGACAAATTACTAAACCGGCCAGTGTCAAAAAGAACAGGGTGATAAGGCGCGCTTGTGGGGAGTGAGTTAAATACTCACGAATACGCGCCCAATAACTCAATTTATTGTCGGCAGACTTGTGCCACTGTAGTTCCTGAAAATTATTTTTACAAACGGTTGTCATATATATACTCCAGCTTATTTAGACGATTTATTAGTTTGAGTAGCAACGGCTTTTTCCATATTTAAAATTGCTTCAGCAATTTTAGATTGATCGAAGCCAACGATAAGGTTTGGTTTAGTATCAACATTAAAGAGGAATGCAGGTGTTCCATTGACACCAGTTGCCTTGATGATTTCAGCGTGTTTAGATAGAACCTCGTCGGCCTCCTTACAAGTTTTTAATGCAGCTTGCTTTTCCATTTGAAGTGCATTAGCTCCATCAGGATTATGTGGAAGTTCTTCAGAAAATACGTAGCGATATGCTGCTTCTTTATCGTCGGAACAAATAACATGCTTCATTTTTGCTAACGCCAAAGGATGGCCTGGGTTGTTAAAGAAAATCAGCTTGCGTTGAACCGGGTGATCTTTTGAATATGTCTGAATCCAATTATCGTAAGAGTGACAGTAAGGGCAGTCTGGATCGGTAAACTCGTAAACTACTGGGGCATTTTTCGGGCCAATGGTAATAGCTGAGTTGAGCGGTAACGATTTCAGTGAATCGGATAATCCCGCCATTTTACTTTCTGCTGTCAGGTTCTTACCTGATTCATCGAACATTTCACCAAATATGAGAACACCTTTTTTGTCGTCCTTTGGAGGGTAAAAATAAATTGTATTACCACCAGTTTGAACTTCGAAAATTCCACTGATTGGGGATTCCTTGAAACTGTTAATATTTAAGGCGCTGAATGATGCGGATAATTTGTCCTGGGCTTCTTTGACCGACATTTCTGTAGGGGCGGCATTTGCTGCATTCGTACCTTTTTGATCATTTTGCGCATGCGCAAAACCACATCCCATACTCATCATTAATGCAGCGGTTACAGTTGCTTTCTTGAAATTCATTATTTGTTTTTCTCCAGTCGTAAGAAAATTGACTCAGCAGGTTCTACGGTAGTTACGGGTTTACGCGGGGCGACCGGGCATTCAACTGGTACGCATGGCGTTTCTTTGTTGATGGCTTTTTTCTGGGGTTGGCTTTTTTTAACCGACTTTTTTTTATGGCTTTTACGGGGCGTTGGGGCAGTTGTAATCGTGTTTGTTGGTGATGGGGGTAGCATGAAAAAACCGTAATTATTACGGTCAAATGCCTTTGTCGCCTCCTGATCGCTGACAATATAAAAAGCTCCAGTTGGTCGCTGAATAATGCGATCAGCGTATGCAGAAGTTATCAGCATCTGAGCGCCCATGACGGTGACGAGTGACGCCATAATTTTGTTAAGTTTCATCCACTGGCTCCTGCATATCCCATGAAACAAATTTGTATCATGGGGAGATTATAAACGGATTTTGTTATCATTCAATATGATTAGAGATAAAAATTCATATCATGAAATCGTTTGATTCAAACAGCGAAGATAAATAACATTATCAATGACATAGATTTATTGTTGTTGATTGATTACTCTCTTTGATTAAGAGTGTTGCTGAAATCAAAATTCAATTTAAGAGGGGGTTAATAAGCTATTTAATTAAGCAGTGTTTGATGAGACTGACGCGCCTGCGGCTTGTCCAACCCCTCAGATACCAGGAAATAAATTCCTGATACCTGATGGGTTTATGATAAGAAGAGAGGAGGATTGGTTCAGAACGGGGGGGCTACTTGTCAGTTGGGTTTTCCAGAAAGCGTACAATAGCTGTATAGATAACACGGCTCGGATTCTGGTCATCGGTGTCCGATAACATACATATCGTTTTGTACGTTTCTGGCCTTATCCATATACCTTTGTAAGCTGCACTCTCAGGGCTTGAAAAATAGCGTTTTGATGCTGACCCATCAGCTCGACTCTTTACTAAGTGCTCGACCGTATCTGCCACCACGTCAGCTTTTTGCTCTCCACGCGTGCTGGCGATATTGTCAATTTGTTCAATGAGGTCTTCATCAATCTTAACCCTCATATATTTCCAGTCTTTGGGGTGTCCCATTCTCTTGTCCATTTATAGTTGTTGTGGATACTGTCAATGTGCGGTCATCAAAATGCAATCAGACAAATGATGATTAACCTCACAGCGCTTGATTAAGATTGTGTTTATCGGCAAAAGTCACAAGTGCCGAGTAAAAAATTTCAGACTCAGGAACGTGCAGGCGGCTGGAGAGTTCCTCCACACGCTTCAACGTTTCTTGATCGACAAAAATATTATAGCCGCCGGTCACGTCATTATCCTGCGGTTCGGCCAGGCTGCGAGTTTCGCTCATGACGTAATCTGAGATAATTTGGCTGTGCAGTTCATAGAGATTGATCTCGCGAGAGAGTGCCAGCAGCTTCAGGTTGTGCGAAATCGGCTTACTGAATTTCTTCAGATGGATTTGCTTGTAGCCCCTGACCCCTTTAGACTGTTCTTTCATCGCATGATCCTCTTTCTGCAATCCCGATCCAAATATTACCATTTTTTAATCCACCGACTACCCTATATCTATGTAATATAGTATTCTGAAGATCGTTTGTGAGTGCGAGAGGTGAGAATATGTACAACTGGAGACTATCGACGGCTGTAAAACTGGCTCAGGAGAATTTTCTGTCTGGTATTCAAATCGCCTTTGATCGCAGAACCTCACGACCGTATTACATTCAGTTTTCGACCCGTTGTGGCGATACAGCGCAACTGGTCACAGCACATACTCAGAAGGAAAAACGTAAGATCCGCGACTTCAGCACAAGAGGGGCTGCGCTCCGTTTTCTGAATTCTCGCTTTCCCGGACACGATACGCTACTGAGTACCGATGTAAAAGTAGTTAACTGAGTATAGCAAAAGCCCCGGCCATCTTGCGATAACCGGGGCTTTAAATGAGGCGGCAGTGCCAGACACCGACCGCTGTACCAACTCCATCAGACCTTAAATGTTGTCCAAGTCGCCAAACTAGCAACACGTAAGGTAACGGGGTTAGTATAGCAAATCGTTGGTTAAAATAAAGCCCTGGTGCTGCTTTCAGTTCATTTATGAATTGCAGGCAGATGGATGAAACCTGAAGAAAATCAGCGTGATACAAATTTGTATCATGATGATGTCCCGGAAATGGTGCGTTACAGACCATCCAGAAGGGGGGAGTTGAACACCCTCCGTAAAGGGATATCAAAAATACATCGACGCTATACCCCTGTTTTTAATGGGTTAATACCTCAAGGGATCGCTGGCAGAGTCTGCGCCAGCATTACACGTCATGACTGGAACAGGAATTCCGCACTAATTGCTTTGCGGCAGAGAGGCTACACTCCGTGGTCACGCCAGTTTGATCCTGACTTTAAACCCCGTCCTCTTCGTATAGGTGTGCGTTCAGAAAGTCGTGAAGCGCTTACCGCGTTGCACTTTGCTCTTGCAGCAAACTGTGATTATAACCCTGACAATGAATATCCTTTTGAAGTTATCGTTCCTTTTGAAGAAATTGCAAGGCAAATGGGGGTTCTGCATCGCTATGAGAATGGTCGTGTAGCCTATGACATAGCATTGCATGCACTTCGTGTAACTGAGGAAATGAAACAGGTTTATGTTGTCCGGGGGTTTGATAAAGATACTCGCCAGCACAAACCGTTACGTATCTTTTTGAATGTCGATTTCTTCACATCCAAAGGATTAAATCTGGACGAACTGAAAACGCTGGTCTGTCGATTTCAGGCATGGGCCAGAAAGAAAGGATTGACTCAATCCATGAAACAGCGCAATGAACGCCACCTTTTGCGCCTTGCTCGACTGAATCTCGGTATCGATAAACTCTATTCACTCAAAAAGCTACTCAAGCGTGTTAAGTGGCAAATCACAAGCCCTGCACTCATTGAAGAGAAAAACAAGATAATCCACGACATAGAAGAAGCTATCGATAATAAAGTGAGTGCAATGCCTGTTACAAAATCATCGGCTAAAACCAACTGGTTTGCGTTTTCAGCAATCACACCGGTATTTATTACCCGTAAGATTGAGGACGCGGTAAACAGTGAGATGCCAGGCTTACGAGTAACGGATGAAGACCGCTATTACAGCCTCCTTCTTGAACGGGCAGGCCAGTCTAGTTGATATCGAATATCCCCCTTGATTCCCTTCTCACGCAGTCTCTGCGGGGCCAACCTCATCTCAGCGTCTGAATTGCTGTTTTTTTAACCTGGTATTTTGCCACCTACCACGCCGAAAAGTCCGTAAATCTATCATCACTCATGCTGTTTTCTATTCAGCCTGCAATTTGCTCTCTTATTAATCAGTTAATTTCGAATGATATTGTTAATTTCGAATCTTATTTCTGAACTTAACAAGCCCCTTAACAGGGGAGTGTATTGGCAGCCTCCGGCTTGCCGAATGTACCTCCCTTCGCTTTGCTCCGGGCACAAACACCTCACCTCAATATCAATCCAAACATTAAGCATCTTTGATGTAGCACCTGCCACAAGTGGCAGGCATTAGTTCCCTACTTTAATAGGCTCTACAAATGACATTAACGCTCTTAAAATCGCATCCACATCGTGCGTCTTCGACCGTTAACATCATCATCGCTTTAATTAAGAAGGATCAGCCTTCGCACAGCTCAGGCTTCTAAAAACAGGCTTAGCAGGGAAGGGGGGGGATATAGCCACAGAAAGCTCTGTATCCGGCTCTCGCCGGGCTTCGGCGGTTTGCCTGCATGAGAATATAATGATCCTGAGAATCCGCCTTACATGCGCTTACGCGCATAAATAGAGGTCAGCCTGGGGATCGAAAACTTTTGTGAGATAAGTCGGTTTTTTAAATATCCCTCCAGGAGCCGTTAGCTATCTGCTCCTGGTCGGACAGAACAAGTTATGGGTAGTAATATTGTCATTCAAATTTTCTGTGGCGGTCGCAGCCGATAAACTCATTGGCCAGAGGCATCGAGCGATTACCAGTGTTAAAGCAATTTGTTTTTATACAGTAAGTTAGCTGTCATTCTGGTCGAGCATTCTTGTTGAGTTTTTTTGTGGTAACGGCATTAATACGTTACTAGTAACCAGAATTTTTACCAGGTGAAAAGAAGATGGCTTTCGTTCGTACATTTAGCTGACTCTGAAAGCCTGTGGTAGGCGGGTATAGGTTGTTTTACATTTCCTGGTACATAAACGTTTAAGCTGGCATTTTTTTAACTGGAAGCACAGCTAAAGCCCCTGGTAAACATAAAGGCCATCTTTTAGAAAACACCATATCGTTAGTGGCATCGAGCACGATGATATCAGCAGTTACTCTATTTCCTCTCGTTATCAACGTGTTGCCAGAAAGCACGACCACCATCGCTTTCAATACCTCGGAATTAGTCGTATCAGCCGATAGGTTCCATTTCTCGCGTATATCGTCAAGAAGCGCTATCTCAGTTGCATCAAGATTTACTCTGACTTCTGCACCCCCGGTAGTTTTAATTTTGTTACGGTAAATCCTGGCTCGTTCTTTACCGCTAAGAGGGGGTACATCTGATTTTGGTGGCCCTCTGCGTTTTTTTGGTGTGATCACTCTTCATCTCCTGTAACGGTTTACTGTTACATTAATTCATGATATAAATATGTATCATGAATTATGAGCACGTCAAACTCTTTTCTTAGCAATCAAGATGTTGTCACCGTTAACTGGGGAATTTGCGCATGCGCAAAAAAAGCAAAAAACAGTTGTTCGTGTAACACTTATCTGTTATATTTTTTGGGTCAGCCCAAGCTGACGGGATATAGAATCCATAACCGGAGATTTGTCAGATGACAAAGCAACCTACACCTTCAAGAAAAACATTGCTCTCACAGGCTGTTATAAAAGCGATTAAAGCCCTTTGCCCCGTTATCGTATCAGGTAATGGTAAGGGAGGGGTTGGTAAAAGCACCTGGGCTTTTCATATGGCTGCGGCAGCAGTCGAAATGGGTATAAAGACTCTCATTATCGACATGGATGAGCACCTTACTATTACTGAAACTGGCTCCAGTCACCCAGAACTTCCAGAATATGCTTTCTCATGTGATCTGTTTACTGAGGAAGGTATCACTAAACCTATAATGGAGCTTGCTGCGTTGCCGGGCTGCTGGTTTTTGCCGCGAGATAGTCGTCTTGATGAAGTAAACTCAACACCTTTCGAATCAGGCATAGTATTACTGCCTCATTCGCATATGGATTCTTTGAGAGAAGATTTCGACCTCATAATTCTTGATACTCCACCTGGTAAAGGGAACTTGCAGCAATCCGCATTTTTATGTGCGGATACTGCGGCAATGATTACCGAGTTAAGTAACGTTTCAATCAATGGTGTAGTAACTGCTATTACAGTTATTGAAACATTAGTTGAAACTCTGACTGAAGGTGTAACTGACAGCCCTTATAAATTACCTACGTTTATAGTTATCCCCAATAAATATAATTCAAGAAGTGATAAAGAAAAGGCTCAACTTGCTGAATTAAAACGGTACGGGGTACTTTTGACTAATGAGGTAGGGGTGCGTACTCCTGTAAAATCTGCGACGGATAATTTAGTTCCTGTATGGAAAATTAATAACGGGAATGCCCGTCTTGGTGGAAAAGAAATGAAGTCTGCAATCAAAACTATTTTAGAAATGGCGGTGAAAAAATGATTAAACCAACAAATAACAAACTAGTCTCAAGCCTGAGCAAACTTTCACAAGCCGCATCTTCTCGAAAAGATAGCATATCTGGAACGGTATTAAAGCTGCATCCTGACGAATGCTATGAAATGGAGAATCCACGTACAGTTTTCGATGATGCTTTACTTAATTCAATTGTAGAAGATTTTCGCGATCCGAATAAAGGGCAACAGGAAGCAATTTACGTTTACCCCGCTGACGAAAATGGTAAGTATAGAGTCCAGATAGGAGCTACCCGCTTACATGCTGGTCGAATTGTTGTGAAAGAGAATCCAGATTTTCGACTTAAAGCGATCATTGATACAGCGATAGTTAGTAAGGATGAATCCGAGCAATATTTTGAACGCGGAATGAGTAATATTAAACGTAACAATATGACTCTGCGTGACCGTGCCAATTTCATTGCTGATTATTTAGAGAAGGCTAAAAAAGAAGGGAAAAAAATAACACAAGCCGATGTAGCAGAGCGGTTAGGTTTAAAAAATAGCTCGGCAGTTTCGCGTCTATTGAAACTGCGCTTTATGTCGGCTGAAGTGGAGTCTCTGTATAATACCGGGGTAACTACGGATATTGATACGCTGGCCTCGTTAGTTGATATTCAGCAGGAGAATCCGGCGTTATTTAGTGAGTTGATTGCTCTTCCTGAAATTGAGCGTTCAACAGTTCGACAGGCTAAGAAAAACGGTACGCTGAAAATTGTAGATCCTGAAGAGGCTGAGTCTTCAGCTTTCAAGGAGAATGAAAAACTTGCGCATGCGCAAAATTCACAGACCGGTTCCACTGATGATGAAGTAGTCACAATTGCATACGTGGACTACATTTTTAAAACAGGCTCAGTCAATTTGCTTATCAAGCAAACGTCAGAAGGTTTTTTGGCATCTCTGGAAACGATTTTCGAGCATGGGATCACTTACGAAAAATCGTTTGCTGAATCGCCGTTGTTTGCTTCCGAAGATGAAGCAGCAAATTATGCTAAATCGCTCATTGAAGCATGGGCTGAGTCCGTTATATCAGATAAAGACGCGGTAAGTATTGAAGAATACCAGGATGCCAAAAGTTTTCTTCAATGGCTGAAAACAAGTACCGGAAAAGCTGAAAAGCCTGCTGGTCAGCAACGTGCTAAAAAAGTCTCTCTGAACGCGACAATCTGGGGTGAAGTGAACGGCGAAAAATGCGAGTTGCTGGTTAATGTATCGCAGGAAGTTATTGGGGCTGATATGAAAGATAAGGTCACAAGCGGTTTCGTTCTGGTATCAGTAGACGGTGTTGTAAAATTGGTCAACGAAAAGGATTTTGTATTCAAGTCTGCTGAATATAAGGAGTGAGTTAATGTACTCACTCTTACTCAAGGATAGGGCATATCCCATCACTATGTACTTAGCCTATATGACGCGGGTAAAGGGGCTTACCCGCGCTCAGGCCATCGAGCTACTTACATATAATGCTGTCAAACTGGGGTTAAGAAAGGACTCAACCCCACCGGCGAGTAACACTGTCGCTCGTTGGGGCAAAACTACTGATGTACCTCTGTGGGCGATAGTGACTGCGATGTATATCACTGATAGGTTAGGAAAAATACCATTCCTGGATAAGGAATGGGCTTTCTGGAGTTATTCGACCAGTGAACGTGGTATAGATAAAACAAAATATACTGGAATACCTTATGAATGGTTAAACACTGCTTATAATTATAAGAAAGAGTATGAATTGAGAGCAGAATACAGAAAGCGTTTTAAATCACTAAGTTATCCTGATATTGCTTCAAAAATTGTAATATTTTATAGGGGGAATAATTTAGAATCAGTAAATATTCCCACCTTATTTTTTGGCTTGTCTAATTCGTTTACCCTTAACGAGTATATTGATGATAAGTTAAATTCCGGGAAACCACTTACTGATGACGATGTATCTTTTGCTATAGCAAAAGATGACAGCAATGCGCGGCTTTATGATGAGATTGTATGTACACTTAAGGAACTGGCTGAGCTACAAGTAGTAACTCACCTATGCAAAGGGTATATTGCCGTTTCGTGACGGCATCAACAATCGTTGTCATTTTTGTTGCGCTTTTCAAATAGATCCACGATATTATACAGCATCACGTTAGCTGTTCTCCTTGCCATACTTATCCTTTTCATTTCATGGAGATTTCTGTCGTGAAGTTTACGTAGGAAAATAATGCTATAAAGATTTGCTACTTCCTGCCGATAACGTTCTGGTAGACGTTTAAGATAAGATTTGATCCAAAGATTATCATCTGTATTACACATTTTGGGTAAAGGAATATATTTAAGGCTTTCTTCTAATTTCTTTTGTTCACTAAAAGATAGTTTTGCCATAAATGTCACCCTTTTTGTTCTTGAGTAATATTTTATATTGAGGTTAGCATGCTCACCAATATCCGGGAAGTTAGTAATTGTAAATCTGTAGGCAAAAGGGAATATTCAATAGATGACTTTACTCAGGATATGATCTTGCTCCTGCCTAAGTCTCCAAAGTCGTTTATTCATATTTTGAAAATGGCTTTTGGTCGTTCCTTTAGCTTTACTGAATATGAGATACACTCATCTATAAATGAAATATCCGTAGAGGTAACGGCTAAGGTACTTGAAGGATATCTGGCAAATGTAAATCCTATACCAGTTATTGCACTAAAAAGCCGCCCGGAAATCGACCCTGATGTTATGGAAGTCCTTAATGATAATGATGTTCATATAGCGATGCTCATTGCACGTCATTTGTATGGCGATTTTACTGAAACTGTAGATGAGCATCGTGAGCTTTCAGAAAGAGCGTTGAGAACGGGACGCGGAACCTACAAAACTACATTTAACTATTTGTCTCGTTCTGTATGTATTGAAACAAGTTTGGCTGATTTCCGCTCTACGGTTTATCTGGTATAGAACTGGCGATAATTTTCAGATATCGCTCCGTATCGCTCTCAGAAGTTTTATTGGATTTCTTCCACCCGTGAGATCGCTGACCATTTTTGAATGCAGGCTTATATTGCTACTGAGCCTGCCATAGTGAGAAGGTCTTTTATCTTCCATAATACAGCACTGGTGTTTTGTAGTCGCTGTATCATGCAGAAGTCGTTTTATGAGTGATATATTAGAACTGATCCGAGAGCGGGAGGGTAACAGACAAAATAAAGAGTCAACCAGGCTGTCTATCGTAAATCCGAAATAGTTAAGTAAATCATCCCCGTTATTAACACACTCATAGCGTTTGCTCTCTACCCGTATATACGTTGCTTTAAGATACTCATTCGCCCAAACAGCATAAATTGCGGCCTCATCTTCAGAACTGCATACGAGTAGCGTTGCTAATCTGACAGTATCATTCACATAAACAGTCATAGAATCCCTCTAAAAACAGTAAATTATCAAATATTTAGCGTGTTAAGCATCGATGACGATAGCTTTCATGAAACGTTTGCAGATGGAGCATATTTGCGCATGCGCAAATGTAAAAAGTTTACATATTGTGAATTTTTGCTTGTTTTCTGATATTCTCAATGGTAAGGTATTATTTAAAAGGGCATCGCGCCCATAACCGGAGAAAATCATGAAAGTGATTGCCAAATATAAGAAAGTAGAAATTACTTTCACATCACAGTGTGTTTCCATAAATTTCAACTCTGTTAAAGATGCTCTCACATATACTGAATGGTACAAGAGGGCGATAATAACCCGAGTCCGGGCTAGTAGCGATATTTCATACCCATCCGAGTTGTATAGCTATCTCAAAAACAAAGGAATTATAAATACAGAGCAATTCCTTAGTCGTCAGAGCATGCTAAGAAAAGCAAATCTTCTTAGCTCGTTACAATCACACTGGTTATGATATATGAGTGGACTTAAAAAGTATGCCTGCTATAAAAGTTCAGGCGTGAAACTGGGGTTTATTTACCTTAATTCAAATTCAGAGAATTTAAGAGAAATCTTTATGGAGAATAAAGTAGAAATCAAAAGAAAGTTTCCGGGATCTGCATTCATAAAACTAGTTAAAAAGCGTGATGAAATTTCTTAAAACTCAATAACGCCTGATTGATTAAACTTTCTATTGTAATGGCATGCTATGCAGTTACCTACTGACGCGCCGTTGGCTTGTCCAACACGGTACGACCACATAATAAATTATGTAGCCGTACCGCGTTATCATTTAAAGGAATACGCCTGGATTGACACCAAAGTGTTCTGCCAGCTTGTATATATGTGGAATAGTAAGCGCTCGATTTCCATTAAGGATTGCAGAAAGTAGCGGTCGGCTTACCTCCAGGATCTCAGCCATTTCTTTACCCTTGATATTTCTATGCTTCATGAGGGTAATTAACGCATTAACTGTTTTATCGGTACAGCCAGTACCCGTAAGCAGTAAAGCCTCCATCTTATTTTTTTCATATTTAATGATGCACTCGGCCATTAACTGAAGGAGTACTCTGGGGGTTGAGTTAAGCTCGTGCAACTCCTTTAGGTCGTTAAGTGCGGTTTCATACTCGTTATCATCTTTGATTCCGCGAAGCCACTTAAGTTCTTGGAGTAGAGTGTTCATGCTGGTATTGACGGTTTCGGTATTCATGCTTCTCTCTTATATTTTTTGCCAGCTTGAATGGAGTTCGACAACACAAAATTGCCCTCGTAATTGAACTGACCGTCGAAGATGAGTTTGCCGTTGGCAAAAGACAGCAGAGTGCTTAAGCCATTATCCCCTTTGACGGCAAAAGGGAATAATGTATGCAGTTCTGCATCGTTTCTTATCTCAGCGTCCTGAAGGAAGCAATAAAGTGCTTTTATATCTGCTTCAAGTTTGGGGTGTTCCGATATAGCTTCAGCAAACACCTGGTACTGTAGAACATTCAATGCTTACCCCTTAAAGTTCACTCGACTATCGGTGATTAATGTCTGAGTATACCTAAAACATTCACATAATGTAAATTTAATCATTTCTCTTCACTGGTTATGATATAATTATGTATCACAAGTAAAAGCAGGGGTTTCACTGTGTATATGTCGTTGTATCAGGACTCAATACTCGGAACTGTTGATGATTTTATTTCTGAACACCCAGGCATCGATTGGACGCAGGATGACCCTTCAGCTCTGATAGAAGCATGGAATATCAATTATATCCAACCGCTGGTTTCATTGTATTACGAGCAGAACGGGCTTGAGCTTAGCGCTAAAAATCGCATTTTCGTCATAGCCGTTAACCCTAAACAATCAAGCTATCCGGTGCGTACTACTCATTACTTTGAACGTTGTGGCGCACTTTGCGAATTTGAAGCAATGAATATCGAAGAAGCAATAATTGAATGCCTAATCAGCTATCCAGATGCTGTTCCTGCTCCCGGTATACTGGATCAATGGATGATGGACACCACCTTTTCTGCCGCATTCCGATAGTAAAATCCGAACACTGGAGATTCTGAATGTACGAGTATGTAGATTTCTATGATGAAGCCGAAACAGGAGGCCCGGATGGAGGGCCGATTATGCTGTCTTTAAAACAGGTTATTCGAATGCTAAAACGGCATGGCTTTACAAAACCAGGAGAATGGCTGACCTATTTTAAAGAATCTAACCTGCTGCATGCAGATAAATATCCAGCCACCTCATTACTCAAATGGTTGGGTTATTAGTCAGGAAGATTTGATTTCTTGACGTGAAGATTAAGGGTCAGGGGCGGTCTTATATGGGGGATGGCCCCCTGCGGGAACCCTCCCCCATAAGTCAGGGTATTTCACGAGAGCCGTAAAGCACTAAATCGGAACCCTGAAGGGAACCCCCGATTTAGCGCCTGACGGTTGACGGTCAGTAGCCAGATGCAAAAAAATAAATTCACAATATGTAAATTATTTCTGGATGAATTCGAAGTGTTACGTTATAATTAGCATCAGGAACAGGGCGTTATGCCCCAACGGACACCCGCCGTAATCCGGGACTGGAGATTTACCATGATCAATACCTCTCTACAAACCTTCAAATACCCTTGCTTAATTGGTCATCAGGGAGGGCGGCGTGTTCTGACAATCAGTGCTAAATTCGATGAATTAAGTCGATTGCTTGCCGCTGATAATCTAAGCCACACACTTAATCGCTCTCAGCGTGAACTTAATCGCCGTCGCGCTACTGCTTTTGCCGAGTATGTTATTAACGGGCTGAATAACGATACTGGTTATATTATTCCACCTCTGATCGGTAATGTTGATGGTGATATAGTTGTTGAAGTTTCTGAGCATTTTCCGTCGTTCGGATTTCTGTCTATACCAATGAATGCAAAAATTGTTCTTTTTGACGGCCAGCATCGTGAGGTTGGTATAGAAGAGGTTTGCCAGATGTTATGCAACATGCATACTCAAACAGTTACGGTGGAATTGTCGGAAAATTTGACTCTTGAACAACGTCAGCAATTTTTCGCGGATATTAACGGGAATGCTTCGAAGCCAAATGCGGCAATCAACCTAGCCTATGACCGCAGCAATCCACTTAGCCAGCTTGTTCGCGAAGTTGTCATGGCGAACGAAACTCTCAAGAATAAGACTGATTTTGAAAGAACTAACATAACGGGGAAATCTGCTGCCTGGGTATCCTTTAAATCTCTTTGCGATGCCTCAGCACGTTTCACCCGGCTGACTGAAGATTCAGAACCCGTCAAAGTCTCCGGTGATCTGGCTAAGATTTGGGAGGGGTGGTGTCAATTCTCTGGCCTCAGTGATGCCGGTGATTACCCTTACGGGGAATATTCACAAGAATGGCTGACATTTACTGCTGTTATGGTAAATGGATTCGGTTTTGCTGTTCAGGAGCTACTGGAGTCTATGACGGCAACCGAACTGGCCGAGCGCCTTAAAGGAATGAATGCCTCAGCAAATCGTCGCGAACGTGATGATTTTTTCCAGTATGAAAAATGGAAAGGTCTGTGTGTCAGTAGTGAAACCGGCAAGATTGTCGCGAACATCAAAAGCCAAAGATCTGCTGCGACTAAACTGATTTCAGCAATTAAGGCAGCATCCTATACCATCTAAAAATCTGTGGGTCTGCATTTAAAATGCAGACCATACTGGAGGTTCATCATGATTACTACAAACGTGCTCAACGCTTTATCTGAAACAGTATTTATTAACACTCAGCGTAAATCGACTAAAAAATTTGATTTCACTGTCACTCGAAATAATGATGGTTCATACCTTGTCTCGCAGCAGGCTTATCGTGTTTACCCATCAGGCCATGAAGTAATCAAATCGTCAAAGACGTGGGTAGCTGAAAATATTCAAATGTTGCGTAAGTCAGCTTTTATGAATAATCGACAAGGAAGAATTTTCCTTAAATCGATCGCCATTCACTAACAGTTAATTTTACAAAATGTAAATTAAATTATTGTTCTGAGTTTTGGTATTTAGTATAATTGTGGATAACAGATAAATGATATCTGACGGACACCCGCCGTAATTCGGGAGAGGAATAATAATGCAACTTTCACATGCGGAAGCTGTTATTTTCAAGAATGACAAATGGGATAATGCCCTTTCTGTCCTGAACACTCATCCTGATTTAACTGCTATTGAATCAGGCAGAGAACAGTCATTGGGTGAGCTTGTAACATCGTCTGTTGAATCCATATATACGGCCCTCACAAGTGGCTGGACAATGATGTTGGGCTATTCCAGTGGGAAGGATTCTGAGGCTCTTTTGCACTTATTTCTCATGGCGTTGATCCGGGCAGTCAGATCCGGCGCGGTTACAAGTCGCCATCATTTCCTTTTGCACACTGATACTTTGGTCGAAAATCCAGAGGTTCATTGGCTTGCCCGGAAAAAACTCACTGCGCTTCAGACCTTCATTGATACAGAAAATCTGCCCCTTACGATAGTTTTGGGCCAGCCATCGGTTACATCAAGCTGGACAGGACGTATCCTGACAGGGCGTGGGCTTCCGACTTTTACCAATAGCAATGCGCGTCAGTGTACTCATGAGTTAAAAATTAGCGCCGCTCAGCGCGCTAAAGCTGAATATATGCGCGGCAAGAGAATAAAAGGCAGGGTCTGCCTGATGCTAGGAAGTCGCGATGCTGAAGGTTCCACACGCGCCGGAAACATAGCCAAGAAGAATGGCAGCGCAGTACGGGTGATAAAAAAGCATGGTGGCGATGGTGAACTATATCCCGTCAAAAACTGGCTTGCTTCTGATATCTGGGAATTTCTGCTCTCATCTGGTTCATCCTCGCATTACCACTTACCGAGCTATCTTGTTAACAACAATGAGACAGCCGAAATGTATCGTTCCGCGACCGGTGAATGTGTATGGAGTGCTCAGGATAAGCGCCAGAGTGATTCCTGTGGAGCGCGATTCGGTTGCTGGTCTTGTCAGGCTGTTGGCCTGGATAAATCAATGCAGACATTGCTGAGCAGCAATCCAGACCGGTACGGGTATATGGAGTATTTGAACAGACTTCAGCGATTTCTAGCTAAGCGTCGATATGCCTGGGAAGACCGTCATCCAGTTGGGAGAACTATTTATGGCAATGGATACATAAAGATTCAGCCTGATGTTTATTCGCCTCAATTTTTAGAACGTCTACTGTTTGTCTGTTGCAGTATTGATTATGTGGAACAGTGCCGCGCCGACGCATTACTTGACCAGTTGGTGAACGGCGAAATCGAAAACACTGAACACAACCGACGCATGGCCGAGCCTCAGTTTCGTATTGTTACCGAGGCAGCTCTGATCCATATAGATTTTATGTGGGGGTTTCACCACTTTAATTCTCAGCCATTCCGGGCACTGGATATTTACCATAAGGTCTGGACGTTTGGAATGACTGACCTGCTTGATGATGAACCTGACATGATGCCGGTTGAGCGCACCCCTATTCCGCATCCTCTGTGGGTAAAAGTCAGCAAATGGGGGGATGATTCCTTGTTTTCCGGTCTGGCAGATCCAATGGCAGAAATGACATATTTTAATGGGACTGACGATCCCAGAGCAGCACGAACAATCCTTACTCCTGCTGGCAGTAAGCGTGTTGTAGATTTCTGTGATGAGGATGAGTTAACGGTAGATCCCTATTCTGCTGAGTTTATTGTTTGGGAGGAATACCCCCGACTAAGGGCGCAAGTTCGCGATGGAATACTTACCCCTGGAAGCGCAGCGCAATTTTATCTTCGGTTTGGTGTGATCCAAATATCGGCAGGTAAAGCGGCCATGTATGACCGTATGATGGAGCGCGGTCAGACGCTGCACCGCCTTAAACTTTCCGGGCAACAAACTATGTCAGAAATCGCGAAACGGAAGGATTTACGCGTCCTTGAAGACAAAAAGTTTCGTTGGGTTACAGCCAAAACCATTCAGGCACGAATGATTCAAATGAAATGGTGGTGTTGCATGTTTCTTGTGCTGAGCCAATACATGGATGAAAAAGGGAGATTCAGACCTGTTCTGGTTTTTGATTCAAAAAGAGTACCCGAACGTGCTGCTTAATGTGGCTTTGCGCATGCGCAAATTAATAATGGCCAGCTTAGACTGGCCACTACAGGAGACTGGATGCTATGAAAGTATTACAATCCTTACTGAAAACTCTGATTGGATGTAAGCGTATGAAAACCCTGTTTGAAGATATCGTATCGAAGAAAACTAAACAGTTTATCTTTAAAGTTGAACAAGACAGTGATGGCACTTACCAGGTCACTCAGCAGGCATTACGCGTATACCCTGATGGCCGCACATCCGTGCAGTCTGAAAAAAAATGGCAATATGAAACTCTTATTGATCTGCGCGATGGTGAATTCAAAGCGAGTCGTCAGGGAAAACTATTCCTCGATGACCAATTTTGGGTCGGTAAGACGGTCTGATTAAAGTGTTTGCAAGAGCACTGGATGAGCCATAAGGATTTCGATATGAATACGCAACTGAGTTCTGTACTGGGTTTCACATGGAATGCAGGTGTGCTTCCACAAATTAATCCAGGCAATGTGCGTCGGCCGTTGGCTATTTATCAGCAACAGCTACCCTCTTTCGTCTGGGATGCTGCTAAATTAGAAAATAATCCATTTACCTTTGTAGAAGTCCAGACACTTCTGGATGGTGTCACGGTAGGCGGCCATAAATTATCTGACGCTGAACAAGTAACTAACCTGGCTGACAGTGGTAAGAAACTGATTGAATTGGTCAAAACAGGTCGATTCGACCTTGATAAGCCAACAATTATTATGTTGCACGGTATTGTGGCCCGGAATGAAGCGCTGGAATGGGGAGTGTTCCGGGGGGAAGGTGATGAGACTGGTTATACACCCTATGTGGCGTTAGGTGAACTTGGAGAACATAACCCGTTGCCAACGTTACCCGGAGCACCTGAACTGAATAGGGTTTTTCATGAGGGCGTAACGGGAATTAAAACCTTACCCCCCTATGAAGGTGCGCTTGTGATGTTTCTATTTGGAGCGCTACAGCAATTTTTCTTTGATGGTAATAAACGCACAAGTCGCCATATGATGAATGGTTGGTTAATGAAACATGGGTTAGATCCGATCAGCATTCCAGCCAGGAAAGCCCAGGAGTTCAATGACAAGATGGTGCGATTTTATGTAAGTAAAGATGGAACCGAAATGCTTACTTTCCTTGATAGTTGTCGCAGAAAAGGTAGCAACTAAGGCCACAGGAGAAACTATTATGTCTCTGGAAAAGATTAATAAATCTGAAATAATAACCTTACCCTCTGATAAAGAAATCACGTTGGAGCGTCTTGGACGAGAACTACAGGAGAAATTTGCAAGCCAGCCTGAAGACGAAAAAGCGGTGCGATTTGTCGATGAGATAGAGCCATTTAGTAAAGAATTTCTTGCTGCGTGTAGAAAATGATTTCGATGTGGGGAATGAGTAAATGGAAAGACAAAAGTTGATATTAATTGGTGTTATCACCACATTGGTGGCTATGCTATTGGCATTCATAGATTTGGCTTTAGACTTGAAAAGTGTTGATAGCATAGGTGTACTGTCTTCTTTCCTGCCTAAAGCTTTTGCCATTATTGGCGTTGCTATGGTTGTTCTCGGGTTATGCCGTCCTGTCGCCAATAAATAATTTACTCCCTTAAATGGCCTAAATTACTAATCAGGATTAGCACTGATTTTTTTCCAGACAAACTGAAATATTTGTCCTGGCCCCCTTCGGCTTCTGACCAGCTAAAGCTGTTCAGTCGTCAAGCCCAACTCCGCTAGGGGGCTGCTGCGCACCCCCCAATCTACGCCGAACCCGCAAGCGGTTTCGTGCCTGACGGCTATGGTCTGATGGCGAAGGTCAACGGCGAGGCTCACAGCGACCGTTCCGGTCACGTCGCCTTAACCGCGACGGCGCAGCCGCCACTCTGAAGCGAGATTAAAAAATAGCGTGACGCGTAACGGGATAAACTCGGGCATGAAATCACCGGCGCTTGCAGGGGTACATTCTGGCCGGGAGGCAAAAGGGCAAAGGGCGGTCTAACATGGGGGATGGCCCCCTGCGGGAACCCTCCCCCATGCGGCAGGGTACTGGCAGGAGAGCCGTCAAGGATAAAAATCGGAACCCTGAAGGGAACCCCCGATTTTTTCCTGGACGGTTCGGCAGCGGCGCGGTGAGGTGGCAAAAATAAATTCACAATATGTAAATATAGTCTGGCTGAACCGGGCCTGTTTTGCTATAATTATTATCAGAAACAGGGCATTAGGCCCACACGGACACCCGCCGTAATCCGGGAAGGAAAGCTCAATGACCATCCAACCTTATGTTTGCACCGATCCTGAAATTGTCGCGCTGCGCGAAAAAATGGCCGCGCTTTTGAAGAAGCATGATTTACCGGTTTTTGACTTCAACGTTAAAGCGCAGATCCCCGCACGTAACATTCTTCTGAAAGCCTGCGTGAGCCTGGATATTATCCTCAATGATTTAATTGACAGCACAGATATAACGAACAAAAACGCCTTTTGCGCAATGATCAGCTCTTACGCCAACAAAATTGACTACTCCCTGTCCTACTATCACCGCATGTCACCACCACTCTCCGTGGCATATAGGCCCATGCAATTTCGCATAGCCTGGTATGCCGAACAGTCCAAAAATTCGGCTGTTACCTGATTAATTTCATAGCCCTTTCCAGGGCTATTTTTATTTACATTATGTGAATTTCGCTTTTCCATGATACAAATTTGTATTATAATGACGGTACACAAAAGGCATTAAGCCAAACGGACACCCGCCGTAATTCGGGAGAGGCATATAACAATGAATTATGAAGATTCAATAATTAATCTGGCAATGGCGATCCTTGAATCTCGTCTTAAGCAAACGTCATATTCATTCACTAGTTCTGACTCCGTTAAACAATATCTGCGTCTGAACCTTCAGAATCAGGAGAGAGAGTTTTTTGGTGCGATGTATCTGAATAATCAACATCAATTAATTTCCTTTGAAATCATTCATTCCGGGACAATCAATTCCGTCGAAATCAGTCCCCGTGAAGTCGCCAGATTAGCTTTAACTCTTAATGCCCAGGCTGTAATTTTTGCGCATAACCACCCTTCAGGAACACCTGACCCAAGTCGGGCAGATATTAACATTACAGCCAAGCTTAAAAACGCGTTGGCGCTTTTTGATATTAGCACTCTGGATCATTTTATCGTCGCCGGAAATGACGTCATTTCGATGGCTGAATGCGGCCACATTTAACAAAAAAACCGGCCACTGTAAGTGGCCGGGTAAAAGGAGGTATCACTATGTCACAGCCAAAGCAACGCTATAGCAACACACCTGAAGTACCGATCCGCCCGGAAACTTTACGTAATGCCGCGAACTGGACACCGCCGACCGTCGATGAAATCTCGGAAGTGTTAAACCGCGCAGGTATTAAATGGGGCCAGTTAGCCGTGATGACAGGTAATCCAGAAACTGTTGTCGTTAGCTGGAAAGAGGGTAAAGAAAAAATCAGCTACATGGCATGGCGCTATATCTGTGAGAGTGCAGGTTACGGGCGTATTGACCGGGTTTAGTTACCTTTATTTGCGAACAGGATACCCGACAACGGGAAAGGAATAAAAATGTATTACTTCTATATTCCAGGCTCATATTCCGTACTAGAACCTGTACAGATGGATGGCAATCAAAGCAGGGGAATGTATTCAGGGGAAACGTTGGAGCAGCTTCAGGCTCAAAACCCACAGGTCGTTATGTTGCATCTGGACGAATGTTTAACAGCGATCCGTGACGCGGCCAGAATGCCAGTTGAAGTGATTAGCAAAAGCTCGTTTGACCTGTTCCACCGCTCAAACATCATGGATGAGTGTAATACCAACCGTGGATGTACGTTTAAATGCCGCGAGTTTAATGCTGCTGATATCATTACCTGCTTTGCATCATTAAACGTGAACGATCAGCATATATTCGCCACTTTCAGAGATATTGATTCCTTAACTCACGACCAAATCCTTTCCCGTGCTCGTGAATTCATTGACGCCACTATGAGGGTAAATCCCAGCGTATAACGTTGGCAGCCAGAACCAATTTTATTTGCGCATGCGCAAAAAGGATAGCGGTCGCTTTCCGACCGCCCTACTCCTTAAAGCCAGAACAGGGAGACAATGTGACTTCGCTGGACACTGAATTTATGCAGACAGTCAGAAAACTAACGGCACACCGTTCTCCACGCGATGTATTTACGGTTTTATGCCGGATTGTTGCTGACCGTATTGATCCGGCATTAGCCGGGCGCACTGAATGCCATGAGAACGCGAGAAAACTGACGGGCGACTATTCGCATACAGAAAAGGGAATGTTTGAAGCTTTAATCAGGCTTTTACCGCAGGTTCTACAGGAAAACCCCCGTGATTTTCTGGGGGAGTGCGTAATGAGCCTGGAATTGGGCAATACCGCGTTAGGCCAGTATTTTACGCCCGGATCGCTCGCCAGTCTGAAATTTGAATTATTGAAGCAAGACTATGCCAGCGAGATTCGAAAGCACGGGTTCATCATCCTTCAGGAACCGGCAGTCGGTTCAGGGGGCTTGATCATCAAAATGGCGAATGGCCTAGCTGATGCAGGATTTAACCCATCAGCTTCACTGTTCGTATCCTGCGCGGATAACGACGCACTTGCTGCTGACATGGCATTTATCCAGTTATCGCTTCTGGGTATTGCTGCTGAGGTGAGTACAGGCGACACGCTGCGTATGGAGTTCAGAAAGACGCGCTATACGCTGGCGTACTGGCTGAACAATTTTAATGAGCGCCTGAAAGTAAGGCGCATGTTTGAAGTGATGGCCGACACAGGCCGATGAAGATTTAGAGATACCAAACCATAACGTTAAGGAGCACATATGAAACCATTCGGGCTGTTTTTCAGTCGGGAAGGATGTACCTGTTCATTATGTCGTAGCCGTGGGTACAGAAAGAGTAACGCCTATGACGCTGTAAACCGCACCAGTAAACGCAAAGCCAGGCAGCATGCAAAAAAGTCGATTCAATGCGAACTGAAGGATATTCTCTGAAAGACGAACGCTCAGGCGGCGTTTTCCGGCGCTGTCGTGCATCCATCCCCCGCCTGGAGTCAAAAGCATCGCTTCAGGTGGCCTGACGGCCACCGCGCTTTCACCGTTCACCGCTGGCGAGCTTCTGGGCTGTCGTGCTGCGTATCGCCCCAGATTGGCTTCCACCCCTGCTCATTTCTAAGTTAGGCTGCGTTGAGTGACGACCCACCGTGAGGCATAATGTAAAAAAACTCTTTTGAGAATATGCGCATGAGCAGAGAAGACCCACAACTTAGAGTCAGATTGCCTCTGGAATTAAAGAACAATATAGAAGAATCAGCGAAATTAAATCGGCGCTCGATAAACGCTGAGATTGTTACTCGTCTTAGCCATACGTTCCAGACTGACAGTATAAACTTCGGTGCTAATGAATTAGCAATGCCGGGCAATATCAGCAATATTCCAGAAAGTCTTCTTCGATCTGAACTGCCAGAATATGTAGCCAATCTTTCAAAACTGATAATTACTGACGTGTATATTGAAAAATTATGCCTGCTTGCCAGAGAACAGGCTGAAAAGGACTGGAAGGAAAGACTGAAATAACCATGTCTAACATGGGGGATGGCTCCCTGCGGGAACCCTCCCCCATCCGGTAGGGTATTACCGGTGGAGCCGTCAAGGATAAAAATCGGAACCCTGAAGGGAACCCCCGATTTTTTCCTGGACGGTTCGGCAGCGGCGCGGGGAAGCGGCAAAAATAAATTCACAATATGTAAATATACCCTGGTTGAATCGGGCCTGTTTTGCTATAATTATTATCAGAAACAGGGCATTACGCTCAAACGGACACCCGCCGTAATCCGGGAGGATGCAAAATATGAATACCATTATGCTTAACAACCGCGCCGAACTTACCCAGGCGACTATCAACCTTTTCGGTTCATTTTCCCCTTACATCCCGGAAATTATTCAGGACTATACGGCAAAGTATGTATTCAACTACCGCTACAAAGGATTTGCGATCCGTGAGATTGAGAACGGATTGGGCTATTACTTCCCGCTGCACATTGAAAGAATCTCGATGATCACCCCTATCGACCGCAAGCTGCATGACGTTTCACCTGACGTCCTCGGAATTCTCATGACGCTGCATTGCTATGGGATGTGCATACAAAGTGATTTACAGGACTTATCAGATAAAAACAAAGCCTTAGCTCTGGAGCAAATCGAAGGGATAAAGCAAAAGCGCGAAATTTTATTACAGTATGCTTTAAAGACGATTTCACCTGACGACATTGTGATGTTGCTGAAATAACGCCATGAAGCCCGCAATTGCGCGGGTTTTTTTATTCACATTTTGTAAATATTAATGGATTTTTCCGGGCTACTTAGCTATAATTATCATCAGAAACAAGGCATTATGCCAAAACGGACACCCGCCGTAATCCGGGATGGAATCAAAGATATGAACGCCACTATCCAGAATCCCCCTCGCATGACTAATCTGTATTTTTACATTCCTGGTAGCACCACTCCGCAGGATATTGTCTGCATGAAACCTGAAAGCACCACACCGTCAAACAACGATCAGTATTTTGGCTTATATAGCAAAAAGACCCTGACTGAGTATCGGAGTGAACATCCGGGCATCATGATGCTGACGTGGGAAGAAGTGGCGGCTCAGGTGCTTCTGGCGGCCAGAAAGCCGGTCACTGAAATATCTTTTGAACGCTATACGGAAATGCTCGAAGTCCTGCCGCCCCTGCGATGGGTATCATCCGGTGAAAATACATCGTTTATGCTTTGCGAACGTTTTACGGACAATATCACCGACATTTTTGCGCGCATTCATACTGGAGAGGGGAAGTATCGTTATTTTACCCTGCGCGATGTTGATACGCTGACTCATCGGCAGATCGTTGAGAAAGTGATGTTGTATATTAACCGCTAAATGATGAATGGGGTATTGCGCCCCATTTTACCCACGGACACCCGCCAACAACCGGGAAGAAAAATAATATGACTATTTCAAACGCTCTTATCCAGAAAGCACAGAACCACCTGAATGAACTGACGCGCTATGAAAGCAAAGTGATGACAAAGCGTGAATTCATTGACACATTGCTGGCAGAAGGCTACACGCCTGAATGCTATGCCATAAGCAAGATAGCCAGCCCGACCGGGAGGCAAATCAATCGCTGGAGCAATGAGCAGTACCGCGAGCACTGGATGAAACGCGCCCGATCAGGGACGAAAATTGAGTATGTGCTCATGTCGGCACACGGATTTTTTGAAGTATCAAAAACCTGTTTTGATTTAGCTCTCACCCTCACAGAACAGGTTGAAGCCCGACCGCATTTAAAAACATTTGTGGTGTTTAATGTTCCCGGTCAGAACATTCCCGGTATCAGCAGCACCGAGTCAAAACCCTGCGTGGCAGTGTATTCAGCGGCAATATCGAACGATGAAAGCCGCGTAAAGACGATTCTTGACCTAGATTATCCAGGCTCCCGCGTCGTATGGTATGGCATCGCCCGGACAGAGCAGGAAGCAATTAACGCAGCAGGATACCGCTAATCAACTCCCCGTAATGGGGAGTTTCAGCCCGGATGATGAAGACCGGGCTTCTCCCGGTCAGCTATATGGCATGCCCCTGACGGGTACGGCCTGCGCTAAGCGTGATTTTGCGCATGCGCAAAATCATCCTACGGACAGTCGGCCTCATGCGAACGGCAACATCTCAAAGCAGTTGCCTGCGGCAACAGCTTCCATTAGAACCGTTCGTTTGCCTGCCCTTTTGTTATCACTGGGACCTGGGTATATATTTAGCGACACAATTATGATCTTCCTGATGTGATTCATTTGTATTGACGTTGCGCGTCACGATTTTGTTTTCATGAAAGATTTTTACCTGTTGTGCCGGAGATACCTCTGTCAGTTTTTTATTGGGGCGAGTTTATGGCGAGCGTGTTTTGTTCATATTTCATCACCGGCCTGAATTTCTAAACCTCTCAAATACGGGGCGTGGCCCCCTTCGGCTCCTGACCAGCTAAAGCTGTTCAGTCGTCAAGCCCAACTCCGCTAGGGGGCTGCTGCGCACCCCCCAATCTACGCCGAACCCGCAAGCGGTTTCGTGCCTGACGGCTATGGTCTGATGGCGAAGGTCAA